>NZ_CAWPKW010000325.1:0-32785 GCF_963888615.1 Brasilonema octagenarum UFV-OR1
GAACGCCAAGAATTAAAGAGTAAGTATTAAGTGCAAGTTTACAGAGAACTGGTATCAAATCAGTAGTCATATTCTGCGTTGTATCTTGACGAATATTAGAGATACGCAGGTGTTGACGAGACAATCTGATGTAGTATTTTGTAACTTTGTTAGAGGCTATAATTTGAAATTTTTTATTACCTAAAACTTTGTTACGATTACGCCACTGGAGCTTACCGAGCTTGGTTTTCGCAATCATTGTGGTAACGGGTATATCGTACTTACTGCCATCACTAACAGTCGCTAAGCACTTTACTCCCAAATCTACTCCTGCTATGAGGACAGGATGAACAATAGGAGGTATCTTGAGAGCACCTAAAACAAAAGAAACGAACCACTTGTCCGCAGAGATCGAAACCGTAAAAGTTTGAAAACTACAAATAAAATCGATTCGTTCTTTAAGTCTAAATGTTTTTAATCCAGGCAGCTTAATCTGTTTTCCCGCAAGAATTGTTACTCGGTTAGTGAAAGGAAGAGGAGGTTTACCTTTTTCTGGATACACTCCTGCTGTTTTATAAACAGTGAAAGAATCTCCTTTCTTTTTGGACTTCTTCTGAGGGAATTCTGCTAATCCTTCTCGCCACCGATAAACAGCGTTCTTCAAGTCAATAAATGCAAACTAATAAATAGTTGATGGGTACTTTTTCATCCAACTATTCTCAGGTTTTTGCATCGTAACTTGAGTGAACACTTTCTTGATAGCATCTATTCGCTTAGAATCGCTAGCCTTTATTTCTGGAAATTGCCAGCTAGTAACCAACAAGTCTAAGCCAAAGTTGTAGATTCTCCTCTTAAATCCAGCAATGCCGCGCATTTGAGAGATTTCTTTGTTATTTAGTTTTAGCTCTCTTTTTATCGCGTACATAGCTAAACTTATTTAAACTTACCTAAGTCTATCAGATTCCTTGCACGGATCTATACCATCAACAATTTTCTTCACTTTTGTTTTATATTTACGTAATCCGTACAACCGAGACGATAAACAGTGGATAATACAAAGCAAATCTGCTGTCAATTTCTCTTGAGGAGAAAGCGTTTGGCCGTTAGCATCTGGTTCAACCGCATGAGTTGTAAAACTACTGCGGTTTCGATATCGCGCTAGCTGGCTTACTTAATAATTATTTTTTTTAATAAAAAAATAATATCTTTGATTAGGATTATTATTGGCGAAATTCTTGAAGAAAAGACTGATTTATGTATTATTTTATATACAAAACTTTCAGGACAAGAAAACATTCTCTAAGGCTAATAGTTTGATAATGAAAGAGTTGAAAATTAACGATAGTTTTTAACTACATCTGTTGGTAGAGTTAAAATTAACACGAATCATGCTAAAGACGGATGAAAACTCAATGATTAAAATTTAAAAAAATAATACAAAGATTAAAAAAAATCCCAGTTTTAATGAACACAATCTGTATGTTTTCCTGGAGACGAAAAAATGGTTTCTATGGAAAGTAAGTGCTTCCAACAAGTTGCTGACTTTCCAGTTGCACAACTTCACGGGGGCTTTTCCCAAACTCTAGTCCAAACGCCGCCTTCACCATATTGTGAAGTTTGCGTGATTGTTCCAGTTCGCAACGAAGCTGAGACGTTGACACAAACTCTTGCTGCTTTGGCATATCAGGTTGACTTAGAAGGGCAGCTTTTAGACTCTAAACGCTATGAAGTTATCTTGCTGGCAAATAATTGTAGCGATGATTCGGTGGCGATCGCCCAGAATTTCGCTCAACAACATCCATCTTTTGCACTCCACGTAATTGAAAAAACATTACCCCCGACAGAAGCTTACATTGGTCGAGTGCGTCAGATTTTGATGGATGAGGCATATCACCGCTTGAGTCGTTTAGGACGCACACGAGGGATCATTGCCTCAACCGATGGGGACTCGCAAGTCAGCCCCACTTGGATTGCAGCCAACCTACATGAAATTGCTTGCGGTGCTGATGCAGTAGGAGGACGGATTATCACAAACCAAGTTGATCGTGCTGCCTTAGATCCCTACGCTAGAGCCTGTCATCTACGTGAGGTAGGCTATCGTTACTTGATTACAGAATTAGAATCTTACATCGATCCCGACCCTTATGACAGTTTTCCTCGGCACTACCAACACTACGGGGCAAGTTTTGCGGTGACGGCACAAATGTATGCACTTGCAGGAGGTTTACCCCCCGTCCGTACTCCCGAAGATGTTGCATTCTATAACGCTTTAGTCCGGGTGAATGCCCGTTTTCGTCACAGTCCGCTAGTACGGGTTGTGACTTCAGCCAGACAAACTGGACGTACAGACGTTGGTTTGGCAAACCAGTTAAGTAAGTGGTCACAAATGGGACAGCAACAGCAATCATTTTTGGTTGAATCCGCAGCTGCAATTGAAACTCGTTTCCAAGCGCGTCACCAATTACGAAAAATGTGGTCGTGTGTTCTCAACGGCTTGAAGCCAAGTTATATGCACGTAGCACTTTTGGCAAATACGCTGGGAGTTCCGACGCTATGGCTTGTCGAAGAATTTGCACAACCATATACCTTTGGTCAGTTGTTTGAACAAGTTGAACAACGCTCTTTACTCGAAGGTATATGGCTTTCTCGCTGGGAAAATGTGAAAATTGAACAGGCTATTCAGGATTTACGCTTGCGTGTTGAAAGTTGGCGTCGAGATAATAAGCTGTTGCGCTTTAAATCTTGATGTCCCAAACCGTTGCTCTAAGCTTTCCGTTCGTTTATTTTCGAGGGGTGCCTCTATTATGTTGTATGTTTTACTCCGGTTCTTCCTGGTTTGTTTCTGGTTGTGCAATTAATTCATCCAAACTATCTGGAAATATTCCCCGTGCCACCATTTTGGTAAAAACTTGATAACAATCATCCTTTGCTCCCTCTTTGCGGGGAAATCCTAGCCACAAAATCACAATTGCCTTTAATTCTGGGGTATCAAATGCTCGAAAAAACAAGCGATATCTTTGCGGTAAAGCCATCTTCTTTACCCGTCCGTAGCGCTTTAATGCTCCCGTCAAAGCAAAATGGCTGGCAAATGGATCGCAAGGAATTTTAGTTTCAATGGCAACAGTAATTGCTGCAAATAACTTCACTGTTGGATGAGTTTTAAACTCACTTTCTGGTAACTTTTCCCGTAAATTAGAAACACGGTCAAATAATTCTTGATACTGAGTTCCAAAGAGTTGTGGGTGAAAATAAATCTCCCAGCCATTACTGACAAACTTAGCCATCTTCCAACGATTCGTCCTCTAATTCCACACCCTCAATCAATTTATGTGCAGCTTTGGACATCTCAGTTGTGTAAGGTTGCAGGCTATTATTTTTCAAAGCTTCTGCCGTCGCAAAATCGAGAAACAGGCGCATCACTAGGGAATCTTCCTCATCCTCGTGATCAACCGATTCGGGAATAATCTTGACGATCGCAGTATCGGGGGACAATACTTGTATCCAACCTGAAGCATTAGCAAACTGGGGATGTTCGCGGTAAAATTCCGCAGGTAGGCGAAATCCGGCGCTATTACCAATTTTGGTGCTACGAATTTTGTAGGAGTCGCTCATTGTGTATGTACTTGATGTACTTACATGATAGCGAAATTTTGGCTCAAAACACCCGTTCAAACACGTCAAGCCGATACTCTGCCTCCCGTTTACCTTTTAAATGCCGCAGGTGAGTAGGCGTTAAATCAAAAAAGGAGTCGTGAACCTGATCGCCATTGAGGGGATAATCACGAGCATATTGTGTCCAGTGAACTAAAAGTAGATGTCCTCCTGGTTCAAGGTGTTTGAGAATGCACTGTTGAGCTTTTTTCAAATCTTCCCAGCACCAGTAGTAACCAACTTCAGAAACCACAGTCAAATCAAACATTTCCTCAGGATACTCCTGTGGCAAACACATAATTTCAAAGCGCACCTGCGGTAAGTGTTGACAGCGTTGAATTGCTCTGTCCTGAGCTATTCTTGATACATCAACAGAAAGTAGCGAGTCGCAACGTTGGGCTAACTTTTCTGTCAAAACACCAATAGATCCACCAATTTCAAAAGCAGAATGATAGCGCTGTTTGGGTAAAGCTGCGATGGTGGCAGTATATTTTTTATTTTCGTATTCGCTAGTTTCAAACTTCCACGGGTCGGGGTTAGTACCATAGAGCGTTTCAAAATAACTCGCTGGCAGGGAATTGTTTTGTACCTGCAACGGTTTGTGCTGGTTGGGGATGCTGGCAGTATCCAGGGCTTTTAAAAAAGATTCAAAGTCTATAAAGTCTGGTATAATACACTCAACACCAGCATTTTCTAAGAGCGGCTTTTGTGTATCGCTGGCGACACCAACAAAAGGTAGTTGCAGTTGGATAGCAGTCAAAACATCCCAAATGCCATCGCCGATGCAAACAATTCTTTCAAAATCAGGCTGATCGTAGAACGCCTTAGCTCTCGACACAGCGGTTTTCACAATATCTTCTCGGGAGATGCTATCATCAGCAAACGCTGCTGGTAGTTGCGTTATATCTAACCCCGCCGCTTGCAGCTTCATCTCGGCTGAAGCACGCCATCCGCCTGTAGCAATTGCGATCGCCCAATCTTTTGTTTGGGCTAGGTGCTTTAACATCACACAAGCTCCAGCTATTTCGATAAATGATGCAGGAGTTTCTATATAATGACTATGCAATAACTCTACAAAGCATTGCTGCAATTGGCATAACTCAGTGGTTTGGGGAACACGTCCCCAGTTGTGCTGAAAAATTTGCAAAGCTATCCCAGAGTCAGTGGTATGTCCATAGGTAGCCCAGTTCGTGTTTATTTCTTTGATTTGAAATTCGTTGGCAAATGCTTGTACGAAGCATTGGCTATCTACATCATTTGTTTGAGTTAGCGTTCCATCAATATCAAAAATTGCCAGTTTCATAGTTCTTAAATTTTGGCTTCTAAATAAACTTCCCAAGAACGGGTAAAGTTCAAAAGCATTTCCGGAGTCAAGCGAAAGCCTTCTGGATCATCATCAATTAAATCTGTGGTTTGGGAGCGATAGGCGGCGATCGCTCGCTGTTTCAATTCCACTACCCCGCTAATATCCAATCGCCAACTTGTGACTTCAAGAGATTCTGGTAAGCTTCCTCGTTGCTCTGGATCCCAATCCCAAATAGGATACTCGATTAATTGCGGTGATAGACGTGAGTCAGACAGCGCGGTGTGAATTAACTTCCAAGTGGCTCGATGATCTGGATGAGGATCGTAGCGCCACGGTAAAAAGATCATTCGCGGGGCAATTTCTGATAAATAAGTAACGCAAGTCGTCACAGCACCTTTATACTGTGCTGAAATTGATCCATCTTGCAGACGTAAAAAAGTGACAGCGTTTGCTTCCACTCCTAATACAGAAAGCGCCGAGAGTGTTTCACTTTCCCGCAATGCCTGCAGCGCAGGTGCGGGAAATTTCTGGGAATTAGCGTGTGAAAGAGTACCGTTACTAATGACCAAAACACGTACCATCAAATTGAGAGAACGTAGTAAGGCGATCGCACCACCACAACCTAGTGTCTCATCATCGGGATGAGGGGCAACGACTAACGCCGAACCACAAGCAATCTCCTTGAGTGAACGCCAAGGCAAACTATTAGAATCAGTGAGTGGTGATGCAATCGTAACCTGGTTATTCATGCTGACCTCGCGGGAGTGTGGAAACCGTGATCCTAAAGACCACGGAGGAAACACGACACGGTTGATTTATCAACCGTCAAATGCTCCAAATTAGGCATACGAGTAACCGTCCTTTTTGTGAATGTGCTTGCAATATTTGTGATTAATCCCTTGAAGTAACCCGTTCTTGGTTGAAATATTGAAACTACCTGTTGCACGAGTTGCAATTCTTCCAACGTATCCGCCTACTTTTTTACCTGACGTGACAACAGCTTTAACAATATCGCCAGTCTGAAAACCAAAGTGAAATTTAGTTCTGGAACAGTGACGATTCGGAAATCCAAATTTATCAGTGCGGCATGATTGGCGTGTACCGTGACCATTAGCAGTAATCAACAAAGGTTTAACGCCTTTGATATTAAGAATTGGTGTTGACTTTCCAACGCAAGCAGCGTCTAACCAATGTAGTTTCACTAAATTCTGTTGATTACGGTTAAATTTAGTTAATCCTCCTGAACCAGTTTCTACAGGAAATCCTGTTGCTTTTAAGACTTCTAACAACGTAAATCTAGTTGTATTGACTGCTGCAGCATCAGCCAATGGTCTTTTTGCTTGTTTCAAGATTTTTTCTAACCTTGCAGAGTTTTTTTTGAGAAAATCCTTGATATCTTTAGTCCCTTTCTTTGTGTTGCATTTCTCGCAACTCAATGTCAAGTTTGTAATTGAGTTCGTTCCTCCTTTTGCTCTCGGGTAAATGTGTTCTATTTGTAGTGGAACATCTTTGACTCCACAGTAAGCACATTGTCGATTCCACTTTTCTAACAAAAACTCCCGTGTTTCGTAACCTGCAAGTGTGCCTTGCTGATACTCTTTACCTTGGATATCTGGATTCTGCATTAATTGCATATCAAAACGCACTAACTCTTGGCTAATTGCGTTAATTGATGTAAGTTTACGTAATCTGTTTACCCAAGTCTTAATATTTTCAACACGACTTTGTAAGCTTGGTGCTAACCATCCGTCAGGTCGTGTTCTATTTAGAAAACGTGGTTTACGATATCTCGTTTGTCGGTTTCTTCTACCTCTACGAAGCTGTCTTCTAGAAGTTAAGGCAAACGAAATTGCAAAACCTCTATGCTTCAATTCAGCAGCGAAGACAACTTCACCAGTCGAATCGTTGACTAATGCAATTCCTGTATGTTTTGCACCTGGGTCAATCTTTAATCTGAGTGGTTGAATTGGTGCGTCTGGACGTGATTCTTTAAGAATCAACGTGAAAGGAAACCGTTTAAATATGGCTGCTTTTTTGTTTCGCAATAATTGCCTCGCTTGTGCTGGGTGAACTGGATTTAATGGTCGTTTTTCTAAGTCAACTACAAACACTTTGGACATGAAGTCCCTCCTTTCGGGTAATGTTAGCCTGGACAATGTTATTGGTCGGTACTATGTCAAAGGCACTAGCTTTAAACCTTTATGCTTGTTTAACCTTCAACTTCTAGAGCCTGGAACTGGCTACGCATTCCAGGGTAGGTTCTTTAACGACTTGCCAATAACGTAGTACTCAAGGTACTTAGTCGGGTAAGCTAGGCTTCAACATTTGCTGAAGCCCCCAGATTCAATCTGGGGGTTGCTTACTATTCCAAAGCAAGTGAGCAGGATGAGTTTCAGCTAGGACATACTGTCCAACATTGGCAAGGGCTGCATCAAAGGCAGGTTGACGTAGGTACAAAGTTAAATCCCGGATGATGCGTTCCATCGGATTTGGTGGTAGTAAACCGCGAGTGCCAATACAGCGCTCACAAATTTGCATCGTGTCAATGCAAATTTGTTCAATTGTCGTCCGCACCATATTTGCATAGGCGACAAGTTGGTCTGCTTGCGGGTTCTTAACACTGGGATAACCTCCAAACACAGGTGCATAAGCTGCTACCATATCAGCAGCACCCCGTAGCCACAGATGACCACTTTCAATGGCGATCGCCATCCTGCCCAGCCGTTCTTTTTGGTATGGATCGTTTGTATATTCCATGTTCTGGAGATACTGGCGAGTCAAGTCAAACAGTGCTTCCGCCCCACCCAATTGCACTGCAGCAAAGCGAACGACTCCCGCAGACAACCAAGGCTGGCGAAAGTAGTCTCCTGGCTTAGCAATTAATGAACTTTCTTCCAACTCCACGCCGCTAAAATTTACTTTGTAGCTAGCAGTTGCTCGCATTCCAGAAGGTTGCCACCAATTAGGATCACTGAGTGTGGTAACTTGATCCATTGGCACAATGAACATTTGCCAACTACCATCGGGTAACGCTCCATTCACAAAGGGACGCTCAACATAGCCAGATCCCGAACAAAAGGTTTTAGAACCTTCCAGACGATACTTACCATTGTCAAGAGGGATAATCTTGACACCATCAGACGCTTCGGCATTCCAAACGCCAAAAATTTTGTGGCGATCGCGGGCATCACAAGCATAACTTGCAATTTGTTCTCTAGTTCCAAAAGTCTGAATCAGTTGCAGTGCATTGACGTGCCCCTCATAAACTCGACCCACCGCCAAATTCCCACGCCCCATCTGCTTTAATAGCATTAGTGATTCGTAGGTAACATTGGCATCAATACCTGCACCCCACCCGCCTAACTCTCGCTGCAAAGGTGCAGCCAACAAGCCTGCTTTTGCAATTCGCTTAAACTCGCTCTCAGGAAAAGCGCCATTGTTATCAATCGCAGCCGCGTTAGCTGCACAATAATCAGCAATTTCTACAGCATGTGTTAAGGCATCAGCAATGCTTGAGGTGTGACATTCCTGGATGACGACATCCTTGGATAGTTGAGCGGTAATAGTCGCCTCCTTTACATAATATTTCTTGATATATTGCTGAAGATAATAAAATTTAGTAGGTAAATACCTCTATCTTGGGATGGTATCTGTTGAGAGAGGGATTAAGCCTCACATTTGGTTAGAAGAAGTAGGGATATCAGAAAATTAATTTAGCGCAGCAAGAAAAGCACGGCATTGCCGTGCTTCTACGGAAAAAGAACAAGCACATCACCTGATTTACTATACGTACTTTCCTGGCTGAGAAAACCAGCCCTGAGGTTGATTTCAATTGCTTGACGAGTACTAAGGCGGGGATGAATCACCTCTGTAACAGCAAACCAACCAACAGAGATGTTCACTTCAAGGTAATTTTTCGTAACATGTTGATGTCGATGGTGATTGCCGTACCCTGGATTTGTCCACCTCTAAGGGGATAGTATGAGACAAATCCACGGCTTGGACTGTCGAAGAGATAACCACGAGGTGAAGCTGAAATTTTGCCCTGCTTGACTAAAGACATGAAGGCTGAAAGATATCTGCGTATACTTTGACGATTACCTAGAGTTGCGTTTGTATGGTTCTTAATCAGCATCATGAACAAGTCCAAGCTGCGGTTATCTTGTCCGTTAATTAAACTACCGTTTTCTAGGAAAGAACTTGCTACGACTTTTCCATCAATTTGTTGCACTTTAAAGAGAGTATAAGAGCGCGATTCTTTCTTGGGATCGTTCACATAACAGACCCAATCACCGTTTGGGTTTTGTATAAAACCTTGTTGCGCAAGGTAGGAAAGCGGGGAATTGGTTGGTTGATTTGGTGGTTGATTTGGTGGAGTTGGTAATAAATCCGCTACTGGATCGAAAGAGCAAATTCTTTGCTCTGTTCTCTGTTGAGGAGTAGTGGGAACTCCTTCTGCTAGTACCATAGAAGAAACAGTAGTAAACGCAGACGCAGAGACAGCGAATGCGCTAAGCAAACGAATAATTATATTCATCTTTCTTGTTTATAAGTAATTATTAGGACACCTTTTCGTAGTGGTCAGGCGTCTTTTAGTTCTTAATACTTTAATTCAATTCCCTAATGCTCTTTCCGGAAAAAGTCTGAAAACACATTTTATCTGTTTTGTTTGATTTTTAGTATGACTAGAAACGTTGGAAGAGAAAACAATTAGTAAAAAATTATATATAGTAATCCTAAATGATTTGTGAGATCAACAAACCCGGTATCTCCCAGATACCGTGTTTAATCGGCTCAGTATTTTCTTACAAATGATTCTGGATTGCTATATATTGGAATCAAATTTTACTGTTTGAAACATTGTTTAGTTATTTAAGGTATTTTTAAATACTTATTTTTGTATAGGACTCATCTTTGATTTTTGACGAAGCTAGGTACACTTTCTGTTAAGCGTTCCCTGTTCCCTACCTCGACGAGTCAATTCAGAAATCAAACCGGATTCCTATAGTTTCGCTTGGTTTGTTAATACATCTGGGTTTTAGCCATTTTTGGGCATTTAGCGTACTTTAATTGCCCTGCAAAGGTTTGAGGCTTGTTTTTACCTCAAAAAGTAATAGCTTTATCGTTGATATTCCCAATGCTCAACTGTGCTTACCGTCGGGTGAGCCATTCACATTCCGTTCAGAGAAACCAATTGCGGATATTACTGAGATAAGCATAACGAACTTTGACGCCAAGACTATCCGGGTAAGTGTGATAGATGAAGCGAGTGCACCAATAGTCGAGTTGTTTGATAGTCCTAATGAGGGTCTTATCTTCTCTGTTGCAAGTACTGCATCCTTAGCACAACAGGGGCAGCAACCTCAAACACAATCACCTACACAGCAACAGCAAACCAAACATAACCAACTCAACCATTATCTTCTGGTGATGAACCAATTGAACTAGTGGTGACAGGGCAGCAAGATGGATATCGTGTCCCCAATACGAGAATTTTCCGATCCGACGCGGACACACGTGACATGAAACTTTTTCAAAGATGCCAGCAAACTCCAACCCAAAACCCAGAACTAAAGCTTGGATCAGTGAACGGGAATTTCCAAACTGGCTACTAAGTTCTGGGTTGTGAGTTTTTTATTGGTCAGTTGATCAGTTAAATTTCAGCTGAAGCCCGCTCAATCAATCGACGTGCTAAAGTTTGTGTACCTGTATGTTCGTAGTAATTCGTCGATACATCCAGGAACGCAGCCAGGTAGTCTAGCTTATCATCTGCAAAGTCAACAAAATTTTGCAAGTTGTTAGCTACCTTTTGTGGTGTTAAATTCTTGGAAGAGACTAAACCACTCATCCAGCCACTGACTGAGTCGAAGCTTTGACCGATAAAGTTCAGTTTGCTGCTAGAATCATTACCTGGAATTGCGTCTTTAATATTCGCAAAGGTTGAGTTTTGATCTAACTCCTGAGGACTTGTCTGATTAAGTCTAGATAGTGCACTACTGATGAAGTCTGGACCTAAGGGTATCAAACCATCAAAACAAACTAATGCAGCCATGCGGATGAACGACTCACCGCTGTATTCACCCAAAGAGCCGACAAAATCGCCAATGCTGTCTCCGGGAATACCGTTAATTTGACAGAAGGCTACTAACTCAGCAACTAATTTTAAGCACAAGTCTATGGTTTGTGCTTTTTCAGCTTTGGGAGTGACTCGGTTTAAAAAACCCAAAAGGGGAATTTTCTCACCCACTTTGTTTGCTAAAGCTGCTGCACCAAGTGCTTTATCTGTGCTATCAACGGTTTGATAAAGCCACATGGCTCGTTGATATCCTTGAGAGCGATCATTGTAGAGATAAACCGCTCGATCGCCTATTTGTTGAATCAGCTCTTCGTCGTCTTCACCAGTGACAGTTTTGATCGTGTTGACAAAGCCAACTACATTTTGCCACTCACCAGGAGCAACAAAATCGAGCGATCGCAATGCCGAAATCGTTAAGTTGTTAGTTGGTAATTCATCAACCAACTCAAAAATTGATTTACTCACAAATAGACTCCTACTTAATTATTTTCTGCTTACTCAGGATTTCAGTTGTCGAAGTCCATGATCTATTTAGTTTTAGCAAGTTGCGCCAAACCATTTAAGTTAAATTTCTGTATCCAAGCTTCGCGTTCAGCCTCTGTAAATGACGCATCGCGAGATTGCACTTTCACTTGATAGCGATTCCCTACTAAAACAGCAGTACCAGTACTTCCCTGACTAACAGCTGGATATCCGGCTATTGTTTTTGGGCTATTTACGAATTTTGCCGCTGGGTTTGTAGCGCCTTTAACTCCTTGTGTATCATTAATCGATAGTACAGCTAAGTCTTTGCCATCTCTTTTCAACTTCGCTTCAGCAAAGCCTTTCTTCTCTTGGGTGTAGACGCGCTCATAGCCAGCCCCAGCAGCTGGGAAAAATTTGTTAAATTCGCTACCTTGGGTTGAATCTTTAGCAATTGCCTGGCCACTTTTTTGTCGGGTGCTTTCCTGCTGTGCCTGGTCAAAACGTCCAGGAGTCTTTGGCGCACAGGCTGTGGTAAACAGTAATAAACATAACAACAAAGCTGCGAAAATTCTTCGGGCACGGGGCAAAAACATCTTGGACTCCTCCTTTTGTTTGACTTTGTGTGAAAATTATCAACGTTTGTTCTGGCTAATACCTGGAAAATTTACTTTTTAACTGAGCGAATACCGATGACTAAGAACTACGGTAAGCAATAACAGCATAAAACGGATCGCCTCCTGCGACACCCATCCACTGTAATAAATTAGGAAGGGATGAGCGACGAGCAATTACTTCTGGAGGCGTAAGTCCTGGAAGTGCAGAGAAATAGCTTTTTACCAATTCCACTCTACTGGCTTCTGTACCCTCTCGCCATGCTTGAATCGCTTTTTGAAAAAACATCCGATTGGAAAAGCTGAAAATTGCCACACCACGAGGTTTGAGGATGCGGTGAATTTCTGAAAAGATCGCTTCTGGATATTGCAAATACTGTACTGAAACGCAGTTAAGAACGGCATCAAAACTTTGGTCTTCCAGAGGTAGTTGAGGATTTTCGTTGAGATTTTGGACAAAATAATGATTGAACCGAGGATTTCGTGCAAGTTCCTCTGCGTTGAGTCCGTGTCCTTCAACATGGGCAAAAGATATCTCTTCTGGCAGATGCGACACCCAACTGCTCATCATGTCCAAGATACGAGTGTTGGGTTTGAGGCGCTCGCGATATAAATCCGTTAGCTGTTGGATAAAGCCATCGTCTACATGAGTGACGAAGCGCGGATGTTCATAAAATAGCTTGTCGTCTGTACTGTCTTGCTTAGTGCGTTCCTCTGGTTTAAGCGCCATAAATATCTTTCAAGTTTCTCTAAAATTTTGTCAATTTTGATTGCGTTTGGTGGAAACAATTGATATACCACCATACGTATTCTAAAAATAGACACAAAAATATTCATGACCCAAAAGAAGAATTTGGCTGCGCACAATTCAATGTTATATAAACTGCAATTTCTTCGTCCAACCAAGATAACCATCAGTATTTTACGTGGTTTTCCCCACATTTTATTGTTAATTTGGTTACTCCCCTTATTACTGTTTGGTTCTGGACAGAGTAGCCTGATGGCTCATGATGAAGGGCTTTACGCTTGGCGATCGCGCCTAATGATAGACACTGGTGATTGGATACATCCTTGGACAACTCCCCACCATAAAACTCCTGGTCCCTATTGGTTAATCGCCAGTAGTTACACATTGTTTGGCATTAATGAAGCGAGTGTGCGCTTGCCAAGTATGATTGCTGGTGTGCTGAGCGTACTACTTCTGTATGAAATAGGCAAAATCCTGATTGGGAAAAAAATTGCTTGGCTTGCGGCTGCAATTTTGAGTGTAGAATTTCTCTGGCTGCAATACAGTCGTTTAGGCACACCAGATGTGCCTGTGATTTTCCTAGTTCTTTTAGCGATTTGGTCTTTATTAAAAGCTGAATTACACCCAAAATATCGCTTTACTTGGTGCTTTCTAGCTGGTTTTAATTTTGGCTTGGGCTTTTTAGTCAGAAGTTTTATGATTTTTGTCCCAATCATAGCTTTGTTACCTTATCTCATATGGGAGCATCGCCGTCATCGTCATCTTACAAACCCGATGTTGTATTTCGGGTTTGTGGTAGGGTTAATTCCCACCTTTATCTGGCTATGGCTGAGTTGGTTGCGATACGGTAGTGGTAGTTTAGGACAATTAATTTACTTTGTTCTCAAATTAGGATCTAGTGAACGCATACACAATGGGTTAGGGTTTTATTTCTGGGATATACCCATAAAAGCGTTTCCTTGGGGTTTTTTCAGTTTTTTAGGGTTATTTTTGCTCATTCGTCGTCCGATTCCTCGCTATCAACTAGTATTGGTTGGTTATCCCCTCACTTTGTTCGCTGAACTAAGTCTTTTTTCCACCCGTTTATCCCATTACAGTCTTTTGCTGTATCCATTTATCGCTTTGCTTGCTGCTGTAGGGTTAAATTGGCTGAGTGCAGGGATCAGGAGGGAGGAAGGGAGAAAAGGAGAGAGGGACAGAGGAAAGGATATTTTCCCACACTCGTATACTGCCACACTGCCACACTGCAACACTCCCTCATCCCCAGTTCCCTCCTCTTCGCTTCTTCGCAATCTGAGTTATGGCTTTGGTATGTTCGGTGTTTTGCTGTTAGTGGTGGGAATGGTTGCTTTTGTTTGGGGTGAGACAGCGTTGCGGGAGGGGAGCCAGTCCGTTGCGGAGCCAGTGCTGAAGACGGGTTTCCCGTCGCAGGCATCTGGCGTTGGGGTTCCCAAGGCAGCTTTTGGGGGGAAGCGGAGGAACATAACGTGCCGCCCCGTTGTAGGACCTGGCGTTTTCCCTCCGCAGGCGACTGCGTTCGCCCTTGGCGTGTCGAAGACATACCCGAAGGGTGATGCACAAGTCCATAAGTACGCGATCGTGGCATTGGTATCAGGAGCCAGTTGGTTAATATTACCTTTAGTGTGGATTGGTCCTTACCAATTGGGCAAAAAGTTTCTGACTTCTGGTTACTGGTTAGCGAGTTGGTTAGTTCCTATGTGGATATCTTTGGCTGCTGCTAGTTGTAGTGGCTTTATCGGCGACTACAATCCTGATGTCAAAGCTTTGATCCAACAGCCTGCGATCGCTCAAGTTTTACACTCATCTGTTATTAATTTTGTAGACATACGAGGCAAATCTGACGTATTACTCAAATTTTATACTCCTCATCACGGCAAGCGAGTACAGCAAGTTTCGCAACTTCCAGCCTTAAGCTATGCTTGGGTTTCTAGCAAACAAATGGCTAATTTATCTCAGCGTTATCGAGTTCTTGGTACTGTGCAAGATGTCAGTTTAATAGAAGTTATCAATCAATTTTGAATTTTAGTTGAGTTTTGTAAACTTTAATTGAGTAAAAGCTAAGTAAGATAAAAAATAAAGTACTGGGTAATATGGTGCTGCATACTAGTTCAGGAATACAAAATCTTACATTGGAGATTTGGGGCAAAGTCGCCGAACGACTTTGGGAACAAGTAAAACATTAATGTTCAGTATTGTATAAGTTGTGTGGAGCAGCAGGATATAAATGGAAATCCTACGTATAGTAGTGACGGGAGGTATGGGTGCGGGGAAGACGACCTTGATTCGCACAATCAGTGATATAGAGGTGGTAGACACTGAACAAAAAGCTACAGATGAAGTTGGACTACTGAAGAAAACGACCACAGTCGCTTTGGATTTTGGGCGGCTGACTATAGGACTGAATCAATCACTACACCTCTATGGCACACCAGGACAAAGTAGATTTGACTATATGTGGGAGATTTTGATTGCAAAAGCCCACGCTTACATTTTGCTAGTAGCAGCTCACCGTCCGCAGCATTTCCGTTATGGTCGCAAGCAACTCAACTTTATGAATCAACGGGTGCAAATTCCTTATGTGATTGGGCTGACTCATACTGATTGCCCGGATGCATGGGAAGCCCAAGATGTGGCGATCGCCTTGGGATTGGATGATGAGAAAACTCGACCACCAATAATTACAGTCAATGCTACCGAGTCCACTTCGGTCAAACAAGCTTTGATTGCACTCGTCGAAGAATTTGCCAATTACTACCACAATACCACTGGATAGCTGGCGCTTTTATCGTAAATGAAAGGGGGGTTCCCCCCTTTCCCCTTAACCTTTTCCCCAACAACTGCCACGAAGTTTATTGTATGGGTTGTACCTTAAGGTGGCATTTTCAGCATATCATCAAAAATTTTACGTAATTATCCTGAATATATTTCATTTTTAATGTTATTTTAAACAAAGATATCAGGCAGCAAATAACCAACTGACCAATAGCTTCTGAAGCTATGCAGATAGGCATAAAATCTTGGGAGCTAAATGGAGTTTGAGTATTAGACGTTCCAGCAGCGAGCTAAACACAAACCCGTAAGCAAGATGCCAAACGAGTGTTTGTTGAGTGCTAGACATGCACAGGAGTTTCCATCGTAGAGACTAGCTCTGCCGTTGGGTTAATAAATAGCCCGCAAAGGACAGGTATTTTCTGGCACGTCGATAAACGAAAGCATCTATCTACAAATTTTGTACAAATGTTTCTTTCTCTATAAGCGATAACCGTATGATGACAACTTCCAATACTCTCAGACCACAGCTAGGAGATTTCGTCAATGTGATGGACTACAAAGCTTTGCTGGATGGCATAGAAGATAACTTAGGTTCCAAAGCTGCAGCAGTCATCATTGGTGCTGCGGGTCGTACCTACGGTAAGAAAATTGCCACAAAACTTGGGGCTTCAATGGAATCAAATGATCTTCCAACTATACTGAAGCGCCTAAACACAAGTTTAGGTGTCGAAGGAACACGACTCTGTCTTATCGATGAAGTATCTCAACAAGAAAACTTTATTAGGGTAAAGGTGACCGAGCCAGTTGAAATGTCTGGTGAGAATTCAGGTTCCATCCGTTTATGCCCATTTACCCTAGGTATACTGGGTGGCTTTATCGATCAGGTTATGCAAAAACGCCACCAAGCTCGACAAGTTCCTGTTGGCGATCAAATAAATTTTCAAACAGAGTTCGAGTTCACGGCTCTTTGAAATCAACCTCAGTCAACGCTTGCGGGTTAAAGCGATTGAATTGATACTTTGAGGCAGTAGCTTCGATGTTTTTGAATTCACCGCATACATTTAGAGGATGATCATAAATACAGCAAATGCAGTCATCCTCTTACCCAAATTCTGTTGACACACATAGAATTTGCCTGCAAGTTTATTACAGGGGTTTTCTTTAGGGTGGACAAAATCCTGTAATGCAAGTAGTCAAATAGAAAACTGAATTAGCAACCAAAATCCACAGGGAACCCAAATCAAAGCAAAAGAGGAGTGTAGCATGGCAATTAACACAGCAAAACTTAGCAGCATTCTGCAAAATTTTGTCACCGCAACAAGTGATGTCCAAGGTGCAGTGCTTGTTTCTCCAGATGGTCTAACTTTGTCGTCAAGCTTACCAGGCGGGATGGACGAAGAGCGGGTATCAGCAATGGCTGCGGCAATGATATCTCTTGGTGAGCGCATTGGGAGTGAGTTAAGCAGAGGCAATATAGAGCGGATTTATGTTGAAGGTGACAAGGGTTTTGGAATTCTCAATGGCTGCGGCGAAGACGCTGTACTACTAGTTTTAGCAAGTGATAGTGCCAAACAGGGATTGCTCTTGCTAGAAATCAAGCGTGTTCTTACAGAATTGAGGAAGGCTATGATGTACTAATTCTGCGTTAAAAGTTCTCAAGCCCTAAAAAGCTAGGTCTGACTTTATCAACAAGACCTAGCTTATTTATTAAACCTTATCAGCATAACTCTCCTTACGAAACACAGGGGTGTAAGGGTGTAGGGGAAAAGAGTATTTTTTCCATTCGTAGCGGCTGGCGCGCCACCCGTGGGGCGCTACTAAGTAAAACTAATATGATATTTACTGGTAATTTAGCAGAATTTCCCTTGCCAAGTATTTTTCAATTGCTAGAGCAAGGAAACAACACAGGATTACTCACAATTCGTACCTTAGCTGCTGATGTAACTGCTTTTAAGCCTGTTTATTACATCTGGCTGTATCAAGGTCGGATTGTCGCTGCTGCTGATCGTCTAGATGAAAAAGGCTTGCTTTCAATGATCGCTCAACGGGGCTGGGTAAGCCAGGACGTTGCTTTAAGAATGGCTCAGATCTGTCGGGCTAACACGCCGATAGGTTTATGCCTCAAGTTCCAAGGACTACTGCAAGCCGAACAACTGAAACTACTATTTCGTATCCAAGTTGTGGAACAAGTGTCTGTTTTGTTTGAACTCAAAGATGGTCAGTTTGAATTTGACGCTGAAGCTGATTTACCCCACTCAGAGATGACAGGCATAAGTATACCAGCAACTGAGATTACACTTATCGGTTTGCGATTGCTGCAAGATTGGAGTGTATTAGCCCAACAACTGCCTGAGTTAAGTCTAATCCTGTCAAATAAGAATATTACTCAGCAGTTAGACTCTCTGGAATTGCAAGTTTGGCAGTTGGCGAATGGCACTATTTCCTTGGGGGAAATTGCTAATCAACTTGAGCTTGCTGTAGAAAAAGTACAGCAAATTGCCTTTCGACTCCTAAGAAGTGATTTAGTAGAAGAAGTTTTCCTAACTAGTGCTTCAAGGAACGAAGTCACACAAACGACTTTTGTAGCAGAAAATTTACTAGAGTCAATTGTGGACTCTTCCAGGCAAATTGACAACACGCAGCCGTTAAATCACATAGTAGCACAAACGACTCCTGTAGCAGAAAATTTACCAGAGTCAATTGTGGACTCTTCCAGGCAAATTGATAACACGCAGCCGTTAAGTGACATAGTAACACAAACGACTTCTGTAGCAGAAAATTTACCAGAGTCAGTAGTAGACTCTTCGAGCCAAACAAACGTCTTTCAGTCGTTTCTCAAAAAGTTAGGTCGTTGGCTGCGTCTGATTCGGTCGTTTTTCCAAGGATTATTTAGTTTTGATCGAAGCAAAACTTAGTACGATAAATCATAAAAAACACACTAATGACTGATGACTAATAACTTCGATTTCCCCCTAGCTTTTTATGAAACAGAACTAGGGAACAGTTTGATGAGCGAAGGATGAGTTTATTTTTTGTTAATTTTTTGTAAAGATTTATTGTGAATATATTAAGTAATAAATACTAGTATCAATTAAGTATATTTTTTGGGATGATCAGTAATTACCCAACTATAAATAGAGAAAGAAATTGAGTAGTTCTGCATCCACACTAAAATATTCGATTGAAGTTGCAAGGGTGCAGGGGTGCACAGGCACAAGGAACAAGGAAAACAGACTCATCAACTGATTAATTTTTAGCTAAGAAATTAGACTAGACGCGCTAGCAGATAAAATTTGGTTTTTGTTGATACTAGGAGAATCATCACATGACTTTACAACCACAAGCCTTTTCGTCTTTAATGGAAAGAGGTGTTGAGCTGACAGATGAGGACAAAGCTGTACTAAAACCTGAGGCAAAGCTACGTCCAACCCTTGGAGATTTCAATAGTATTGTCTGTTTTAAGTCGGCAGTTATCGGAATAGAAAAAACTTTGGGTGAAAAGGCAGCTGCGATCGCCTTAACTACAGCTGGGCGTCATCGCGGCAAAGATCTTGCACAAGAATTATGTTTCTCAGGATCATCCTGCTCTTTTGACGATATTGGCTACAAACTCGAAACAGCTTTAGGTAAAGACGGAACTTGCTTGTGCATCATTAATAACATCATAAGAGAAGACGATGTTATTCATGTTTACACTTCAGAAACCTTTTGTTCAGCGGGCGAGCCTCAAGGTTCCGAGCGTCAATGTACTTACACGCTCGGTGTTGTTTGGGGATTTATAGAGCAAGTTCTCGGTAAGCGCTTGCAAGGTAAACACACGGAATCAGTGCTTCGTGGTGGTGATTACGATGTGTTTAAGTTTACTTTTTTATGAGAGCTAAGAAGACTCACAGAATTTTTTCAAGCGCTTGTAATACAACGGGACGGACAGTTTCTCCCGCAGGGAAACCCTACTGAGATAAGATTTACTTTATAAATGATCTCTGAGTAGGTTGGCACTAATTTTAGCGAAGTATATAACGTTTTGTCAGGGGAAAGGGAAAAGGTTAAAGGTTTTCCCTGCCCCTTTACCGATTGCAATTTGACCTACTCCCCGGCATAAATGCGTGGAGATTCTTAAAAGATGTTACAACGCAGGCTCAAAAGCCGTGCTTTTCCACCTTTGTTCCTGTTTCTTAGACTCTTAACTAGACTGTTGCCAATCCCCGTCAGACCCTCCGGGTTCGCCAGTCGCCTGCACCAGGGTTACCCTACCAAGAGCGCTGGTCTCACCGTCTGCGCAGGCAATTTAGCTTAAGGTCTACGATGCGTCCCACCGCAGACTCCGGTACAGTCCAAAGACTACGTTTCTACCCTCGGAGTCCAGTTATGGATATCCTGTATGGGTCGCCACCCAGTACCTTCAGGAATTATAACAAACAAACAACAGGTTAAAACCTGTTGTGTTGAGCTTCATCCCCGAATTAAAAGGCAGGGGTTCTCGCTCTCCCATTTGCAGCCTGATAGTTCTGTTTATTTACACCCATCTATAGGAGTGCGGTTTGATTTGGTGAGACCAGTGCTTGATGAGGGTTTCCCTCACTTGGCATCTGGTGAGTGAGGGCGCTCTTGGTAGGGTAACCCTGGTGCCGGCGACGGGCGTGCGTTCTGCGCAGACCTGAAGGGTGAACTAACAAAGTCCGGACGCTTAACAGAGAACGCTTAACAGGTGAGACCGGCCCCCGTCTTGGTGAGTCCACTTGCCGTCTTGGTGAACCAGCACTGCGGGAGGGTTTCCCTCCGCAGGTGACTGGTGAACCCCGTAGGGGCGGTTCCCGTCACGAACGCGAGTGCGTCTGGTGTAGGAGTTTGGCAAAGTGGCGAACCCGTTAGCGTCCCTTGCGCGTGTCCCCTTGGGACTCAGCGTGCCCGCAGGGCATAGGGCGGTCTCCGTCACATTCGCGTAGCGTCTCCGTAGGAGATTGGGGGACGGGCGTTCCCGAAGGGCTTCGCCTACAGCGTCAGCCCTTCGGGAAGAAGCACTCAAAGTGTACCTAGCTTCCTCAAAAATATGCGGAAGAGTCCTATACTTAATTAATACTATTGTAGGTAAAGCTTAACTATAATAGCCACACCTGTAAAAAGTACTAAAACACCCTCACTCACAATGGAAAGAGTTATGATTTACGTTTCCATGCTACAAGACGAACTGCAAAACTTTGTCTCAAGCAGCACTGGGGTTCAGGGTGCAATATTGTTAAGCCCTGATGGCTTAGCTTTGGCTTCTGTATTACCTACAGGAATGGATGAAGGGCGTACTGCTGCCATGTCTGCATCTATGCTCTCGTTAGGCGAACAAATAGGACGCGAACTTGCTCGCGGAAATATTGACCGTATCTTCGTTGAAGGTGAGAAAGGCTATGGCGTGTTGGTTAGCTGTGGTGATGCAATTTTATTGGTTCTCGCTAATGCCTCTATTAAGCAAGGCTTATTATTTCTAGAAATTAAACGGGCTGTTGTTAAAATAAGATCCCTAATGGGTTAAAGCTCACTCGCTGAGTCCTGAGTCCTGAGTCCTGAGTCCCAAAGGGACACGCTCTTGCAACGGGCACGACGGGCTTTGCCCGAACGGACAAGCTGCGCCTTTGCCTCCGGCGTGCGCTCTGCGCATACGCTCAAATTCAAAATTCAAAATATGCCCTCCGGGCACGCTGCTTTGTAAGTCCCAAAGGGACACGCTTACTTTGTATCTCCTGCACAGACGCTCTTGCAACGCTCGATTCGTGCGCTTGCGCTTACGCCTTTGATGTGCGCTTTGCGCATACAAAATTCACGCATTAAAGACACCGGAACAAATCAATGCCAGATTATTAGTGATAATAATATAAAAATGAGTAAAACATGACAAGAATTCTAGGAAAATTTAAGGGTAATTTCTGCCAGACAATAAATTCCACGTAAACTCAACAGATAAAGGAAACGAAAAGATGATATCAAGTGAACAGACTTTTATGACTCAACAAATGAGCCGTTTGCGTCCGGAACTGGGTGATTTTAGCAGCATAATCTTTTTGAAAGCAATCCTTATTGGTATTGAACAAGCTTTGGGTGACAAAACGGCTGCGATCGCGATGATATCTGCTGGTCGTAACCAAGGTAGAATTTTTGCTAGAGACTTAAATTTAGTTGGCAATAAAGCATTTTTGTCTCTTGAACAAATCCAAAATAATATTAATTTGGTTTTAGGTAAAGAGGGAACTCGCTTGTGTCTTATCGACAAGATAGAACAACAAGGAGATATTTACAAAGTCTATGCCAAAGAAACTTTTTGCTCTGCTGGTGAAGTGGAAGGCTCATCACGAACTTGCACTTATACTTTAGGTGTTATTCAAGGTTTTTTGGAAGCTCTTTTGGAGAAGCGTTTGTACGGAAAACAAACTGAGTCTGTTTTGCGTGGTGGTACTCATGATGTATTGGAGTTTTGTAGTATAGCTTAAACATAAGACAGGTAAATAGTAAACTCCGCAAGTTTTTGGTTGAAACCTTGCGGGGTTTTACATGATCATGGGATTAGTCCACTCTCATCAAATCACTGCTGGTGCAGGTTCCCAGAGTTCTCCATATTGCTCCCGTAAAGTCTGCCAAGCCTCTACTTGTCCAGGTTCGTATTCTCCTGGTTTACCCCATTGTAGAAACAAACTTAAAGCTGGCTCTTGTTTGTCATCCAAAAACCGAATGGCATAGGTGGTAAAGTTACCTCGCTTGGCTTCACCGGTTTCAAATTTCACCTGCGTAATTTTATCCATATTCAAGTGAAATTCAAAACCTTCGTTGTGCATGTTGGCGTACTTACCTTTTGGGAGTTCTGCATAAAACAGCTTTTCCACTCTACCGCGTGCTTCCAAAACAGCGGCGCTGCTTGTGACAATCAGACGTAGTGTTCCCAGAGTTTCGCAAGCTTCCAAAAATTCTTTTAGTGTTTTAGTCATGTGTGATTCGTCATTTGTCATTTGTCATTTTTTCATGACTCGGGACTATTTTTCATGTTGTTCGTATGCAGCGACTATACGCTGAACAAGAGGATGGCGGACAACATCTTTTTGAGAAAATTCGCAAAAGGCTATGCCTTCAACGTGTTTTAGAATTTGTATAGCTACCGTTAATCCAGATTGTTGGTTGGCTGGTAAGTCGGTTTGTGTGATGTCACCTGTAATCACCATACGGGAACGGAAACCCAAACGAGTCAAAACCATTTTTATTTGAGCTGGTGTGGTGTTTTGAGCTTCATCAACAATCACAAAAGCGTTGTTAAGAGTCCGTCCCCGCATGTACGCTAAAGGAGCAACTTCTATGACGCCTCTTTCCATCAATGACGGGACTTTTTCTGGATCAATAAATTCATTGATCGCATCGTAGAGTGGACGCAAATAGGGATTGACTTTCTGCTGCAAGTCTCCTGGTAAAAAACCAAGTCTTTCGCCAGCTTCGACAGCTGGACGAGTGAGAATGAGCCGTTCAAATTGGTTCGCCAGAAGTGCTTGTACAGCAACGACGACTGCAAGGAAAGTCTTTCCTGTACCGGCTGGGCCTGTACAAAAAGTTAAATCCCGTTTGCGTAGCGCTTCGATATACTGTCGTTGTCGGAAGGTTTTGGCACGGACTTCCTCACTTTTACGCGTTTTAGCAATGATATCGCGCTGTAAATCTAGCAGTTCCCCTTCACGATGAGTGTCCAAGGCTTGGCGAGCTGTTAATATATCTGTACTAGAAATATTGTTGCCTTTGCTCCAAAGGTCTTCAAGCGATCGCACTAATCGATTTGCCAAGTCAACTTGCTTTTCGGTGCCAGAAATATGCAGTTCTTGTCCCCGCAGAACTATATTGGCTCCTGTTTGTCGTGCCAAAGTTTTGAGATTTTCTTCCCCTTCTCCTGCTAGTGCGATCGCACTTGGAAGATTCGGCAGTTCAATCGTTAAGGCACCTGCCATCATAAATTCATCATTCAAAATTAGAAAAATACTTCACAGACTTTAGTTGAACTAAACAATTTTGTTGTTTTGTTGATGTTAAGAACATTTGCCTTGAAATTACATTTTATTAGGAAAAGTAGAGGCGCATAAAATCGCTGCTCTACTTTGCCGAATATTTGCTCTACAACAACTTTCAGACTTTAAGGTAAATAGCTAGCTGGCATTAGTTAACCGCCATCATCAAAGATAGAACTTTGATTTAGAAGCGACCACCTTTGCGTGCGGCTTCCGCTTTGCGCTTACGGCGCATACTGGGATTTTCGTATCTTTCTCGGCGCTTGACCTCGGATAAAATTCCGGCTTTTTGAATTTTCTTTTTAAAGCGCCTTAATGCTGAGTCAATCGACTCATCTTCACCCAAACGGACTTCAGCCACTCCCTGGTTTCACCTCCTTACAGAGATTCTCTAAGTATCATCTAAAAACGTAGTCAACCGCTGCTTTTTCTGTTCTGACTTCTGTGTGAGCGCTTTACTTAGTTTACGAGTGTTACACTCAACCGAGTAAGCGTAAGATTGTAGAAATCATACTCGGCGCTTACACAAAACCTTTGACGCCTTTGGGGTAGACCGAATCTACTTTGTTTGCAACTGCGCCAAACCAAGCTATTGCTAACCGGGCTTTTTTTTTAATGCTAGCTTTTCTACTACGAACGCACTTCGGTACAAACTGTGACTTGAATTTCCTAAGTCGATAAAAGCTGCAGTTCCATAAGTACTCAGTGCTAGGATTTACTTTTCATGTTTTTGTTACGGACTTGGTGTTAAACCTAGTGGGAGCGTATTCTGGCAATAGGTTTATCTTGTCCGTCTCCACGTTTTTCTCTGGGTTTTGGTGGCGGTAATCGTTCTTCCCTGTCTTCTTCAAAAGATGAGTCATCCCGATTACCAGCACTGCTGCCATAGATATCCAGGTATACTGAGTGTCCAGCTGTTTGAGCTGCGGCAGTAATCACAGTGCGAATTGCTTGAATATTACGTCCACCTCGACCAAATACTTTTCCCTTATCTGAGCTTTCAAAGGCAATGCGAATCCAAGCATGGTTGCGGGTATTAGACATTTCACAATCGACGCTAAAAGACTCAGGAGAATCTAAAAACGGTTGCATTAGAAACCGTACCAGTCCAACGTAGTCTGGACTGGTTGTGGGGGATTTTGTTCCGATTTTAAGTTGAGGCTTTTGCACTGACCTGTTCAAAGACATTGGCTTTTTGCAGGATGTGACGTACGGTATCAGTCGGTTGAGCGCCTTGTTGTAGTCGCTTGACGATGCCGGGAACATCCAGTCGTACTTCATCAGTTCTGGGGTTATAAAAACCCAGTTCTTCCAACGGACGACCATCGCGGCGAGCGAGGTTGTTGATTGCGATGATGCGGTAACTTGGTTCTCGTTTTTTACCGTATCGCTTCAGGCGCAGTTTAATCATGGTTAAGAAATCGTTCTCCTGTTTCTAGGAATCTGTTTGCAGTTAGTTTATTGGGAACTTAGATGAGCGTGAAGTTTCCGGAACACAGTTCCAAAGGGAATGTTATTGCTGTTGAAAGCTGTCCCATTGGGTAGGCAGTTTAACTTCTGGTGCTAAAATGCCCATTTTAGCACTTGCCAAGTGTTAGGTGTTAGTCGCTGTTTGTTATTTGTGAATTGCGACTAACCACCCATGAGTGGCTAAAGCGTACCGAAGCCTTTCTTCTTTTTGTCTTTCTTCTGCTTCTTTTTCGAGCCAGCGCCGCTATTGTAACCCCGCCAACCAGGGGCAGCTGGGCTGTTACCAGCAGCCGGACCACCCATTCCACCAAACATTCCTGGCATACCAGCGAACTGCCCTTGACCCATTTGCTGCATCATATTGCGCATTCTTTGGAAGTCACTGACCAGTTTACTAACATCTGTCTCTTTATAACCTGCTCCACTCGCAATGCGTCGCCGTCTACTAGGAGAACTTGCCAACAAATCGGGGTTCTGGCGCTCTTGACGCGTCATGGAATTAATCATCGCTTCACAGCGCTTAAGCTGGGTTTCTCCATGCTTAAGTTGGTCATCTGTTAGCTTGTTCATCCCAGGGATGAGCTTAATTATACCACCCAGTGAACCCATGTTCTTGAGTAGGCGCATTTGCTTGAGAAAATCGGTAAAGTCGAAGTTCGCTGACAGGATTTTCTCCTGCATTTTCTCAGCATCAGCAAGGTCAATTTCTTCCTGAGCCTTTTCTACCAAGGTCAGAACATCGCCCATGCCCAAAATGCGCGATGCCATACGGTCAGGATAAAACGGTTGTAAAGCTTCAACCTTTTCACCCACACCGACAAACTTAATGGGTGCTCCTGAAATATGCCGCACAGAAAGTGCTGCCCCACCCCGGCTATCACCATCCAACTTGGTAAGAATTGCACCAGTAATCCCAATTCTTTCGTGGAAAGTACGGGTAAGATTGGCGGCTTCTTGACCCGTCATGGAGTCTACCACCAAAAGAGTTTCATCGGGTTGGACAGTTTCTTTGATGCGGGCTAATTCCGCCATCATGTCTTGATCAATTTGTAAGCGACCAGCAGTATCAATAATGACTGTGTCAACCCCTTCTGCTTTGGCGCGTTCCACGCCCTGCCGTGCAATCTCAACTGGATCAGCATCAGATCCTAGTTCAAACACTGGCACGTCAATTTGCTTACCTAGTGTGATCAATTGGTCAATAGCCGCTGGACGATACACGTCCGTCGCGACCATTAAGCAGCTGCGTTCTAACTTACGTAGATGCAAGGCTAACTTGGCAGTAGCAGTCGTTTTACCAGTACCCTGCAACCCTGCCATCAGAACAACTGTGGGAGAGTGATCAGCTTGTGCTAAAGGAACATTCTCTTCCCCCATCACCTGCACTAGTTCATCGTGGACAATCTTGATGAACTGTTGGTCAGGTCGGACGCCAGTAATAACTTCCGCTCCCAGCGCCTTGGTTTCAACTTCGGTGACAAAATCTTTAACTACCTGAAGATTAACATCCGCTTCTAACAGCGCACGACGCACTTCGCGCAAAGCGTCTTGAATATTCGATTGGGAGATTTTGTCCTGACCCCGGAGTTTCTTCCAGGCACCTTCTAAACGGTCAGCTAATGCTTCAAACATAATCAGTTAAGTTACAGGTAGTTAGTCAGCAGAGTTTTTTGCCATATATACAGCTTAGTGTTTTTTCAGTTCGACTGTATTGGAATATAGTCACAAGGGAACACAGAACAGGGAACAGTTATCAGTTATCAAATAACTGATAACTGATAACAGGGAAGAAGGGAAAAAAGTGTTTTTTCATTCGTTGCTGGCGTGTCATCCCGCCCCTTAGGCGCTGACAACCAACGGTGAGTGAATTTGACCCAGCAGCACTTCTTGACGCGCTCCGGTTGCGGTTGGTAAGTTGCCAGGAGTACCCATAAAGCGCCAGTATGCCAAAACTGCAAAGGCTATTGCTTCTTTGAAATCAGCACTCAAGCCAACTTCATCTGTGGTAACAACTGGCACAGGTTCCAATAGTACCTGTAACCGACGCTTGAGATAGAGATTGCGACTACCTCCGCCACATAACAGCACCCGCTGTGGCATTTGCGGTAAAAAAGTCCGGTAACTGTGAACAATTGAAGCTACAGTGAGTTCCGTAAGCGTCGCCAGCAAGTCGGCTGGACTGAGTTGGTAGGCTTGGGCGTCTTGTAAACATTGATGCAGGTAATCAACACCAAATAATTCTCGACCTGTGGATTTGGGTGGTGGTAGATAAAAGTAATCTTGGCTTAGCCAGTGCTCTACTAAGGGAGAACAGGGAGTACCACTCGCTGCCCAAGAGCCATTTTCATCATAGGTTTTCGTACCATTCGTTAAATGTTCTACCGCCAAATCCAAAAGACTATTTCCTGGTCCTGTGTCCCAGGCGCGAATTTTTTCTAGCCAGTTGTCACGACGAACTGGAATATAAGCAACGTTACCAATGCCCCCAATATTTTGAATACAACGTGCTTCTTGAGGATGACTGAGCAAAGCCGCATCGATACGTGGTACAAGGGGCGCACCATGACCACCAGCAGCAATATCTGCTACACGAAAGTTAGAGACTGTTGTTATACCTGTTTGATTGGCAATTGATTCACCACGCCCAAGTTGCAAGCTATACCCGATTGGTGTGATAGGTTGTGATGGTGGTTTATGATATACTGTTTGACCATGAGAACCAATTAAAGTGGGATTCTCGTGACCAATTTGAATATTTTGTGCAGCTTGGGCAAAAGTACAGGCGATCGCATCATCTAATTCTGCCAATTGAGCCATCGAAATAGCTGCCCCTGCACAAACCGCTAAAATCCGTTCTCTCAAATCTGCTGGATAAGGATATGTTGCACCAGCCACCAACTCAATTTTGATATCCAAGTCTGTACCAGAAATATCTACCAAGGCAGCGTCTATACCATCTACAGACGTGCCACTTATTAAACCAATTACAAGAGTCATTTGATTTTAAACCGCTGATGTTGACTCCCTCTGGGCAGCTTCCCGGAGGATACGCAGATAATTAGCGGTTACCATTTTAAATCAATCAATTGCCGAACGAGTAGGAGTATTACTTTTTTCGGCGGAAATAATATGTAAATCAACATTTTTCAGTAATCGTAGCAATTTATGGGTTAAAGCGCCTTTAAAGAGAATTTGCCAGCGCGATCGCTGACTTGCCCCAATCACAATTTGAGTGATCCGGTATTGTTCAGCAATTTGTGCGATCGCCTTGGCTACATCAGTGCCAGTGGTACGAATGAATGTACCATCAAATTCTTTGCAAAGTTTTTCACAAGTTTCGATGTACAAACTTTCTTCCTTAGTCAGGAAGCGCTCTGGATGAGAAATATATATGGTAAATAGAGGAGCACTCATGTAACTCGCAATTCTTGCTCCTCGACGTAACAGTTGGATTGAGTTGGGATAAGTGGACACGCACACCAAAACTCGTTCATGAATGTTACAGAATTGACCTTGTGGAGTAGAAGCAACGGCATCTTCCTCAACGTTATCTGCGACTTCCCGCAGTGCTAACTCTCGTAAGGCAATCAGGTTACGGCGTTGGAAAAAGTTATCCAGTGATTGTTGAATTTTTTGCGGCGCGTAAATCTTGCCTTCTAACAAGCGTTCTTGCAGTGTTTCTGGTGTAACATCTATTACTACCACCTCATCCGCTTCTTCTAAAATACGGTCAGGAACCCGTTCTCGCACAACCACACCAGTAATCCGTGCTACCAAATCATTGAGACTCTCCAAATGCTGAATATTCATTGTGGAGTAGACATCAATACCTCCTGCCAAAATGATTTCTACGTCTTGGTAGCGTTTTTCTCGTAGGGAATCTGGGACATTTGTATGTGCTAATTCATCAATCAATGCCAGTTGAGGTGAGCGAGCAATGATCGCATTCGTATCCATTTCTGTTAGAGTTAACCCACCGCGAGGAATTTCCTTACGGGGTATCATCTCTAACCCATTTGCCTTTTGGGCTGTTTCTTTGCGTCCGTGGGTTTCTAAAAGCCCAATAACAACATCAATTCCTTCGTCTTTGAGTGCATGAGCTTCTTCTAGCATCCGGTAGGTTTTGCCTACTCCGGGTGCCATACCTATGTAAATTTTATGCTTACCTCGTCTGGCTGGACTTATGCCAGCAGGAAAGGGTGCAGGCATAGCCCCGGCTTGTGCTGTTTGAGTATTATCAAACATCTGCTGGTGTGATAAATCCTGAGAGTATAAAGATGCCAATAATTACAAGTCAAGAAACAATGACTAATAACTGCTTATCTATTTTGTTGACGGTTAAACTCATCTAAATCCAGAGCATAATTTAATTTTAGAACATTAACTCCAGGCTCACCAAAAATACCTAAAAATCTTCCCTCTGTATACTTATTTATAAAAGGAAGTATCTCATCTGGTCTGAGTTTACGGGCACGAGCCACTCTATCCAACTGCTGCCGTACTGCTTTGATAGAGATATGCGGATCTAAACCTGAACCAGATGTGTAAATTAAATCAGCAGTAGGTTGAATTTCTTCATCTTTCAGTAGATTTGCTTCTTCTACAATTCGCTGTAGCAATTTTGGACTGCTAGGTGCGAGATTGCTAGCTCCAGAGACGCCAGTAGGATTGCCTTGCTTTCCTTGGCTATATCTAATTGTACTAGGGCGACTGTGGAAATACTGGTCAGATCTGAATTGTTGACCAATCAAAGCTGAACCAATGATTTCTCCCTTGATATTTAACACTATGCTCCCTTCAGCTTTGTCTTTAAGAAAGGGAACTTGAGCGACGAAAAGTATAAATAAAGGATAGATAATAGCCGTTAATAACCATAAGATGAAGGTGATGCGAATCGCTTTACTAATTTCTTTATAAATAGACATATCAAACTACAACGCCCTCGAAAATTTACTGTTATGAGTAACAAAATTGTCTAGGAATCCGGTTTTGTTTATGAATTTACTAGTTGAGCTAGGGAACAGGGAACAATTGATCACTGGTAACTGGTAACTGGTAACTGGTAACTGATAAAAGTGTACCTAGTTTCGCAAAAATCAAAGAAGAATCCTATATTACCTAATTAAAAGCGTTCTGGCTGAAAAACGACAATAGACAAATAAATGATAATTGCTAGTGTTACTAATCCCAAAACACCAATTGCCCAACCAGAAAAGCGTTCCAAAGTGCTGTCAGCAGCATACACTATAGGGGCAATCAGCAAATTGAGGCACAGCGCGACAAAAATAGCGAGAGGCAACTTTTGAGAGCGCGATGCTCCTAAAGAGGGATCGCAACCAGACAAAAGAAATCGCCTCAGCCACTTTCCTTAAGAAAAACTTACTGGATAGATGATTTGGTTTGAGTATTTTCCTCTGATTTGTCTGCGCTTGGTGCAACTTATTTTCTAAGCCAATCCCGCCAGAGTAATCAACAAATCAATCAACTTAATTGCGATAAACGGCGCAATCACACCTCCCAAACCATACATAAAAATATTTCGTTGCAAAAGCTGATTAGCCGTCAAAGGTTGAAATTTTACACCTGTTAGTGCCAAAGGAATCAAAGCTGGAATAATCAAAGCATTGTAAATCAAAGCCGACAGTACAGCAGAATTGGTACTCGTTAACTTCATGATATTTAAACTTCCCAAATTAGCTGAGGTAAACAACACTGGGATAATTGCAAAATACTTGGCAATATCATTGGCAATAGAAAACGTTGTCAAAGCACCGCGAGTAATCAGCAGTTGTTTTCCAATAGCAACAATATCAATCAGCTTTGTGGGATCAGAGTCCAAATCCACCATATTGGCTGCTTCTTTTGCTGCCTGAGTACCAGTATTCATTGCTACTCCTACATTTGCTTGCGCTAGTGCGGGTGCATCGTTAGTACCGTCACCCGTCATCGCCACCAGTTTGCCCGCCGCTTGTTCGCGCTTAATCACAGAGATTTTATCTTCTGGGGTGGCTTCGGCAATAAAGTCATCAACTCCAGCTTCCCCCGCAATCACAGACGCAGTTATGCGGTTGTCTCCAGTCAGCATGACGGTACGCACTCCCATTCGCCGCAACTGCTCAAAACGTTCACGGATACCTGGTTTGATAATATCCTTAAGATAAATAACGCCGTAAATTTCACTATCAAGGGCTACTGCTAAGGGTGTCCCTCCCAGTTTTGAAATTTTTTCATATGCTGCATCGAGTACCGGCGTCGGCGTATCTTGTTGATTGCGAGAACGGACAAATCCCTTAATTGCCGACACTGCACCCTTACGCACTTGGCTACCATTGGGTAAGTTTGTGCCACTCATACGAGTTTTTGCTGAAAACTCTATAGCTTCAGCCCTGTTACGGTCAAAATCAATGGTAGCCCCTAATTTTTCTGCCAGTCGAACAATTGATTTCCCTTCTGGTGTATTGTCAAAAATACTTGCTGCTAAAGCAACATTGGCAACTTGCTCTATGGAATACCTGTTGATGGGGATAAACCCTTCTGCCAAACGATTACCAAGAGTGATTGTACCTGTTTTATCAAGCACCAAAGTATTGACATCACCGCAGGCTTCTACTGCTCGTCCTGATGTGGCAATAACGTTAAACTGGGCAACTCGATCCATACCAGCAATGCCGATCGCACTCAGTAATCCCCCAATTGTTGTGGGAATTAAAGCAACTAACAAGGCAACTAATACTACCACACTAATTGGACTTCCAACATAGCTGGCGATCGCAGGCAAAGTTACTACAACAAATAGAAACACCAAGGTTAGAACTGCTAGTAACACCGTCAGAGCAATTTCATTCGGTGTTTTTGTACGTTCTGCCCCTTCCACCAAAGCAATCATGCGGTCAATAAACCCCTTGCCTGGATCTGCGGTGATCCGGATAATCAGTTCATCAGAAAGAATTCGCGTACCACCGGTTACGGAACTAGCCACATCTGAGCCTGTTTCCTTCAAAACTGGTGCAGATTCTCCAGTAATTGCAGACTCATCCACACTGGCTACACCCATAATCACTTCCCCATCAGCGGGGATCACATCACCAGCAGCCACATACACTGTATCGCCTATCCGCAAGCTGGTGGAAGAAACTTCACTCACTGAACCATCAGAGAGAAGTTTTTTGGCAATTGTTTCTGACTTGGTTGTCCTTAAAGCATCAGCTTGCGCTTTACCGCGTCCCTCTGCAACAGCTTCCGCAAAGTTGGCAAATAAAACGGTGAAGAACAAAATTCCTGTAATCAATCCGTTGAAAAGTTGTAGATTCTTGCCTGGAACTGGACCAAACAAATAAGGGTTGATAGTAGCTACTAAAGTGATAATTGTACCAACCCAAACCAAGAACATCACGGGGTTTTTAATCGCGTATTTAGGATTGAGCTTGACAAAAGCATCTTTGATCGCTCTGAGGTAAAGTCCTGTGGTGCTGACTCGCGATTGTTTACCTGCTTGGCGGCGATCGCTTTTGCGAGGAGAATAAGAAGGATTTGTGGTGTCCATGACAGGGAATTAAAAATTCAAAGTTCAAAATTCAAAGTTCAAAATATCAGGACTTATGCAAGGTAAACGTAGTTGTGTCATTGCGACGTAAGGAAGCAATCTCACAATCTTGTTTTTTC
>NZ_CAWPKW010000326.1:0-32716 GCF_963888615.1 Brasilonema octagenarum UFV-OR1
TACCTGCAACCTCAAGCAGAGTGTTGATTGATTTGCGGTTGCGCTGCGTTGAATTATTGTCTGATCTATTATTGGCTGGTCTTATTGTCTGACTCATGATGCTGAAACCTCCGATGCTCCTGTTGCATAATGCATAATGTTTTCTTGGGTAATTTCTTTACCAAGACTGCCGTCGAGTTCGCCCACTAGTTGTCCTTCTCGCATCACTAGGACGCGATCGCTCAACCCCACAACTTCTGGTAGTTCACTGGAAACCATCAGAACCGCAACGCCTTGTGCTGCTAACTCGCTGATAATTCGGTAAATTTCGCTTTTGGCACCGATATCTACGCCGCGTGTCGGCTCATCCAACATCAGTACTCTGGGGTTAATCGCTAGCCAACGCGCCAGTAGTAGCTTCTGCTGATTCCCACCAGAAAGGTTCACTGCTCTGATTTCCAAATTGGCTAGCCGGATATTAAAGTTTTCAACTGCTTGCGTCGCCAACTTATTAACAGAACCCCAGTTAACGATGCCAGCCTTTGCATCCTGCTTGAGTGTGTTAATGGCAATATTCTTACGCGAACTCATCTCCAGAAATAAACCTTGGTCTTTGCGGTCTTCCGGAACGTAGCCAATTCCCGCAGTTATGGCATCACCGGGCGAATTAATATTAAGTTTTGTGCCATTCAGAAAAACTTCACCACTTGTCTTGCGATCAGCACCAAAAATCAGCCGGGAAACTTCCGTTCGTCCTGCACCAACCAGCCCAGCTAGACCGACAATTTCGCCAGCGCGAAGTTGAAAACTAGTTGGCTCAACCTTGCGTCCATCACTCATATTTCTGACATCCAGCACCACCGGACCTGGATTGGTTTGCCGTTGATGTTCGTAAAAGTCCTGCATCGAACGACCAACCATCATCTGTACCAATCGCTGTGCAGAAATTTCATCCCGTGTCAGACTGCCAATGTATTGACCATCGCGCAATACGCTAATCCGGTCAGACAAGGCATATATTTCTTCCATGCGGTGACTGATGTAGATAATGGCAATGCCATCGTTTTTTAGTCTGCGAATGACCTCAAACAAGAGCTCTGTTTCACGGTCAGATAGTGCTGCTGTTGGCTCATCCATAACCAAAACGCGGCTATTGTCTTTCAGCGCCCGCGCAATTTCCACCTGCTGTTGTTCGGCGACGACCAAGCTACCAACCACTGTTTGTGGTGTAAAACTAGCTCCAAGGCTTTGAAGCACTTTTTGTGCTTCCAGTTCCATACCCTTGCGGTCTAAAAGTTGACCTCGCTGTAACTCGCTACCCATAAAAATATTTTCGGCAACGGTTAAGTTAGGTGCAACGTTCAGTTCTTGATAAATGAGATTAATACCTGCTTTACGTGCTGTAGCCGGATCGGTAATTTTTACAGGATTACCGTTGATGAAAATCTCTCCTTCATCAGCAATGTAAGCCCCAGCAAGGATTTTCATCAATGTGCTTTTGCCTGCTCCGTTCTCACCCATCAGGGCGTGAACCTCTCCTGGGTAAATCGTGAGATTGACATTTTGGAGGGCAGGTACACCATTAAATCGTTTACCAATCCCTCGCATTTCTAATACAGGGGTAGCAGTTGGTACATGAGGAAAAGAGGTTTCAATACTTGTTGTCATGAGCAGCTCCTGTCAAAACAATTTGGAGTTGGCGTTTTTTGAGTTGGAAATCAACAAACTCATACCTAATGTGAAATTAAAATCATTCCGCAGATACATACATCGGGATGGATATGTGCAATGACTGTGGGAATATACCAAGGCATTCACATGAGACAAAATTTTTATTTCAAACTCACAATTTTTATGACTTACCAACCTTTCTCTGTGCTGACATTGTCCTTTGTAATCAGGTTGGGTGTCAGCAGAATGGTGGAAGTACTAGGTTTCTTACCATTCAAAATGTCGTTACCAACCTTAACTGCTTCTGTAGCCATCCCTCGGGGATTTTGAGTAGCAGTTGCGGCATAGATACCATTTTTGTCGGCGATCGCCTTAATTGCTTCTGGCGCACCATCAACCCCAACAATAAAGAAATCTTTACGTCGTGCTTGGTTAGCTGCTAGTTCTGCCCCTACCCCACTTGGATCGTTGATTGCAAAAACAGCATCAATTTTCGGAAAGGTTGTCAGCAAATCAGTCATGACTCTAAGTCCTCCATCCCTACTTCCTTCTGCATTCTGGTTTTTAGAGAGTATTTTTATATTGGGATATTTGGATAATACTTTTTCGCAACCACTCACTCGCTGAAGCACCGATTCCACGGGAGGACCGTTAACTATGACGACATTGCCTTTGCCTTTGAGGCGATCAGCAATATATTGGCAACCTAGTTCTCCAGCTTTCACATTATTAGTCGTAATAGTGGCGTCAACACCTCCGTCAGCACCTGTATCTACTGCGATCACAATTTTGCCTGCTTGCTTAGCTTTTTCAACTGCTGGCTGAATACCACTTTTATCTGCAGCATTCAGAACAATAATGTCAGTATTCGCTGCAATGAAATTTTCAATTTGGTTAGTTTGTAGGTTCAAGTCATAGGCACTGGAAGCCACAATAACTTTGACATTATTTCCCCCAAATTTCTTGGCTGCTGTCTCAACTGCCTGTCCCATAACGACAAAGAAGGGGTTACTCAGATCGCCAACTGTGAAGCCAACTGCTCGTAATTTTGCATCTGTACCCTTACTCTCTGCATTTTGAGAGTTATTTGTGCAACCAATAACAGCAGTACTGACGAGACCTAATATGCTAGCTAGAATCGCAATCCTTTTCACATTCATCATCTCCTTGAGGTGATTGTATTTTTAAGAATTACCAGCCTTTGTAAGTACTGAGATTATCTCGGGTGACCAAATTGACTGGAATCAGAATCTCGGGATGACTCGGTTTTTTGCCTTGAATGACATCGTTGCCAATCTCAACTGCCTTTTGAGCCATTTTTGCTGGATTTTGAGCAGCAGTTGCAACAAATACACTATCTTTGTCTTCCATTGCTTTGGTTGCATCTGGCGAACCGTCAACCCCGACAATAAAAAATTCTTTGCGTCTTGCTTGTCTAGCGGCTAAATCTGCTCCTACACCGCTTTGATCGTTAGTGGCAAAAACTGCATCAATTTTGGGAAAGGTTGTGAGTAAATCGCTCATAACTCTGAGTCCTCCATCCCTTGTTCCTTCTGCGTTTTGGTCTTTAGAGATGAGTTTGATATCAGGATATTTAGACAATGACTTTTCGCAGCCACTCACTCGCTGATTTATTGAGTCCATCGGCGTACCGTTGAGGATGACGACATGACCTTTACCTTTGAGGCGATCGGCAATATATTGGCAAGCAATCTCTCCAGCTTGCATATTGTTAGAGCTAATTATCGCATCCACTTCTGCATCAACCGCTGAATCTACCGCAATCACAACTCTACCTGAAAGCCTTGCTTGATCAATTGCTCCTTTTATTCCTTTTTTGTCAACAGCGCTGAGGATAATTAAGTCAGTATTCGCGACAGTAAAGTTTTCGATTTGGTTAGTTTGTTGGTTTAAATCAAAAGCACTGGAAACCGCATTAACCTTGATGCTATTACCCCCAATTTTTTTGGCTTGTGCTTCTGCTCCCTTATGTACTGCTACGTAGAAAGGATTACCCAAATCACCAAGAGCAACGCCAATGGTTTGCAATTTTCCCTTTGGAATCTTAGTCGTACTCTCTAAGGTGTTGGTAGCAATCTTAGTATCAAGATTTGCAACAGTTTTGCTATTTTGGGAGCTATTTGTGCAACCAAAAATACCGCTGACAAAACCTAAGATACTAGCTGCAATCGCAAATTGTTTCACATTCATTTCTCTTCACAACACATTTTAAAGAAGTCAGCAGAATACAAATCTGCCAATTCATCACAATAGAAACTAGGTCTGAAAACTTACTTCAGACCTAACCTAGTGGCACTACTAGCTTTGGCAATTTAACTCATCTCAAACGTCTTATCATCTGACGTGATTTGAATTATTACTATTAGTCCAACTAAACTAGATTTTTTTGGTTTATTAAAGCCAAACTATGAGCGCAGCACTACGGCAATTCATCACAATATTTATTTGTGAAAATACATTTCCAAGTGCAGATTCTGAAAACAGCTTTTCACTAAAAACTCTAGAATTTGATGTTATAAAAATTGCGGTTTTCTATTCGGTTTGTCTTTCTTTATATTTTATATTGCATCATGGCATAAATGAGTTTAGTTTATCCTTCTTTACAAAATTAAAAATGCTATTCTATGTCTCGTTACTTCCAACTTTTTTTATCACACGAGTTGCACTAATTCAAGAATGTTGACTTGACAAAGAATGTAACAATATTTCATATATGTATGTCAAAAATGATTTACATAAATTAACAGCATAGTAGACGTATGTTGAAATTTTCATTATAGATTTGAGTGTGTATTAACTTGTAGGACAACACGTAAAATCATCCTTATGGGTTATATTCAGAATTCAATAAAATAGGCTTTTCAAACATATTTAGTTCTGATCGCTACACCATTAGCCTGCTCAGAGTGAGCATAGAGCGTTTCTTTCTAATTTTTGATAGAAGACTTCTGTGACGATGAGACGTTTAAAATTTCATGTTTTGGGTCAAATTTTTCCCACTAAAGCTTCATAGTATGGCTTGAGTTTTTGCCAATCTGGAGAAATATTTATTTGGGAATAGAAATCGTAAACTTTTAAGAATTTCACCCATGAAAATTTTTCTTGCTCATCTTGATCTATCAAATGTTCGTATGCATCGTCACGGTGTTAAGGATAATGTGAATGTAAGGGATTGTTTTGAGCTTGATGAATGGAATTATTTAAAGTTTTAAGCATATCTACTTTTTGATGTTGATTTGTGAAAAAGTGATTTCGTATTGTTTTTTGCACAGGTGTGCATAACTATTACATATCAAATCTTCTTTTCTATGTCAAGCGTTTTTTCCTTTGTTTGACCCAGAAGAAATTCGGTCCTAATTATTGACAAGTTACAACATGTGTGGATTTTCTTCAGACTTACAGCGCATTGCAAGTAATTGAGGTACAACGCTCTTGTCTCAAAGTCAGGCAGAAAGCCATTTTTACTTCTCACTTCTGACTTGTGAATTCTGCTGTAAGCACTCGTGACGAAAAATAAGGCTTTGCACTAACGCAAAGTGTGCCGCGTCCCTGCACAAGACATTACTTTGTTGGTACAAACCTCTACAGAACTTGGGTACTGAAGATTTGTATTAAAATCGCTTGACAAATGACTAAAGTTTATTATAAGTCTATAAATGCACACGTGTGCACAAAAATGAGATAGCAAGTCAATAACTCAGATCTAAAGACACTGACCTTGTAAACGGAGTTTCCCGCATACCAGGAAAACACTATGAGCAAACGAAGAATTTCAATTCAAGATATTGCTCGCAGAGCAGGTGTTTCTCATTCTACGGTTTCACGAGCTTTGCGAGATAACTCTGTGATTAGCCCGAAGGTGCGAGAGGAAATTAAGCAACTGGCGCGGGAGATGAACTATGTGCCGAATGCGATCGCTCAAAGCTTACTTTCTTCACGCACCAATACCATTGGGGTAGTGGTAACTTCAATAGCAGATCCCTTTTTTGCTGAGGTTGTAGAGGGAATCGAACAGGTTGCGAGATCGGCAGGTTTGAGTGTTGTGTTAAGTGCTTCACACCGAGATGTTGAGGAGGAAATAGCAGCGATTAATAATTTTAATCGTCGGAGAGTGGACGGTATCTTGGTAGCCGACTCCCGAACCGGCAAACAGCATATGAAGCAATTAGCACAAATTGCTATGCCAACAGTTCTGATTAATAGCCAATCCAAAGAGCAATCCCAGATGTTTCACTCAGTGGAAATAGACGATCGCTTAGGTGGTAAGTTAGCCGTAGAGCATCTAGTCAGTCTTGGACACAAGCGTATTGGTTACTTGGGTGTGGGCGATCACAGCAAATCAAACCAACAGCGTCTGGAAGGATATCGTATGGCTCTGAGTGAAGCTAATCTATCACCAATGAGTGTAGTGGTGGCAATTAGTGATGAATATAATATCAGGGCAAGCGATGTTGCTACAGGACAACAGATGCTACCTAAACTAGTCACTGCTGGGGTAACAGGCATCTTTTGTTATAACGATATGGTAGCTGTTGGAGCTCTGTTGGCTTGCCAAGAACTAGGCATTTCTGTACCGCAAGATTTAAGTCTAGTCGGATTTGATGGTATTGCTCTGTCTGGTTACGTTACGCCACCACTTACGACAATCTGCCAGCCAATGTTAGAAATTGGTTGCTCTGCGATGCAAATGTTACTCGATTTATTACAAGAAAAAACTGTGGAAAACCGCGTTTTATCTCCTTTTCTAGTCCAGCGGGGTAGTAGCGCCGCATTACTCCCTAAGGTGCCCAAACAATACCTGATTTAACGAAGTGCCAAAACTCCAAAGATATCAAGTTTAGTTAATTTTTAAAAATGTTTACTTAACACATATTTACTTTTAAAAAGTAAATATGTGTTAAGTAATCTACCAAAAATAGTAAGCTAATCAAACATCAAGAAAATGATCATAAAATTAAATTTACTGACTAACTTAAGAACTTACTTAATTAAACAGCAATAAAATTGAGATATTGAGTTATGTATAAATATTTGAATGGCAGCAAAAACACAACAAAATTTAGTATTGAGTCAAAATTTTGATGACTATTATACTTAAAATTTTGTTGAGAAGTTGAGTCTATATAAAGATAATATTCGGCTGAAACCCTCAGTAGACCTCTCCAAAAATGGCTATGAAACCTTTACTGCGCTTGCAATAAAAATCGATTTTTGGAGAGGTCTAGTTAACAAACCTTGTATTTCATATACAAGGAAGTATGCTTGCAACAAAGTAAGGAATTGAGGCATTTTTTAAAAAGAAAAATATTTTTAAAAACTGGCTTAACAACCAACCGCTTATATTATTTACGCTTGCGTCGGAGTTATTCTATTTTTTCTTCTTAAAAACTTGGCGAACCTTGGCATCAGCCCCCGTGATTCAATGATTCGTGAAAAAACAAGTTCCCGGACAACTCTTACGAAGTCGGCGATCTGAATACAAGTGTAAACGGCAATTTACTTTGTGAGTATTTAGCAAAAAACGAGATTTCTGAAAATCAGGGTAATAACATGATAAAAATGCATAAAATACTACAACTAATTTTGGCAACTCTAACGTTCAATTTAATGAGTATTGAGACGTTATGTGCTCAAGAAATTCATGGGATAATGGAAGTTGCCAAGAAACCAATTACTGTTAATGAACAAAATACTGATTTCGTTCAATCACCCCAAGTAGTTGAGTCTAACTCTGCAAGTAATGCCAACACTGAAGAGCTTGTAGACAAGAATCTTTTAGGACAAACTGATACCTCTGCTAGCCAGACTTTGCCAGTGGTTACAGATTCCCCAAATGTGCGAGAAAAAACGGTGAACAATCAGACAATAGCTCAAATAACTTCTGTTTCTCAGCTATCGGATGTACAACCTACTGATTGGGCATTTCAAGCATTGCAGTCTTTGGTGGAGCGTTATGGGGCGATCACTGGTTATCCTAACGCCACCTTCCGGGGTAACCGGGCACTCACTCGCTATGAGTTTGCAGCTGGTTTAAATGCTGCTTTAAACCGGCTCAACGAATTGATTGCAACGGGTACTGCTGATTTAGTTAGGCAAGAAGATTTGGCTACACTGCAAAAACTACAGTCAGAGTTTGCTGCAGAACTTACCACCTTACGAGGTCGTGTCGATACGCTAGAAGCGAATACGGCTACACTAGAAGCCAACCAATTTTCTACTACTACCAAGCTTAACGCTGAAGTCGTCGTTGGTTTTGCAAGTGTGCTTACTGGCGATAATGCTAACGGTCAGCCCATTGACAGAATTCCTACCTTAAGTAGCCGGCTACGCCTCAATTTAGACACTAGCTTCACAGGCAAAGATCTCCTGACAACCCGCCTCCAAGCCAACAATGTCACACCTCTTGGTAGCACAAATAGTGGTCCAACACTCACTAACGAAGGTCGGCTAGAGTATGACGGCGATAGCGGTAATGATCTGGGATTGGCACTGCTGCGATATCGCTTTCCTCTTAGTCCTACAACCAATGTTTACCTTGCTGGGACAGGCAATGGTTTTGTGGATCTGGATGCTTCGTATGAATTAAACCCTTATTTTGATGGGGGAGCAGTATCGCTGTTCGGTTTACGCAACCCAATCTACAACTACAGTGGTGGTGCAGGCCTTGGATTGAGACAGCTTTTTGGTGACAAACTGCAACTGAATTTGGCCTATTTGAGTCCTGATAGCAATGCTGGAAAACCTACTGCTAAAAATGGTCTGTTCGACGGTGTTTATGCAGCTTTAGCTCAAGTTATTATTAGTCCTAGTGATAACGCCAAAATCGGGCTGACGTATATCAATAGCTATAGCCCTTCTTACTACACCACTGGTGATAATTTAGCCTCTGCTCTTAATCCTGACTTTATACCTTTTGGCACGAGTACTGGCAGTAATCTGTCCAATAGCAACTTTAATACACCAGTTGTTACCAATGCTTACGGTTTATCAGGAATTTTTAAACTTAGCACCAATTTTGCCATAGGTGGCTGGGTTGGATATGCTAACCAGCGTTACATCGGCAAAGGAGATGCGGATGTTTGGAACTGGGCAGTTACATTTGCTTTTCCTGATATAGGTAAAAAAGGAAATTTGGGAGGCTTCTTAGTTGGAATGGAACCCAAGGTAACGGGGATTGATAGTACGTTAAATGGTGGTAGAGCAGATAAAGACACCTCACTGCATTTTGAGGCTTTCTACAGATACCAGTTAACAGACAATATTCAGATTACTCCTGGTGTGATCTGGCTGACTGCTCCAAATCATGACCAAAACAATGACGACATTGTTATTGGTGTACTCAGAACTGTCTATAAGTTTTAGTAGTGGGGATTTGTAGTAGTCCGCCAGACTAACTTTGACGGGTTGATGAGGTGAAAAAATTCTTACTCTCCCCTACTTCCCCTACTTCCCCTACTTGCCTTAAGCTGGCAATTTTGGGTTGGTCGAGCAGTAAGTATTGTTCAAAACTTGGCAAGTTGAAGCCAAAAAAACCACCGAGTGCTCACCCTGGTGGTTTTGAATTTTGTGTTTTTCGGGATCCTCGCGCCCAGAAGTTCCATCACATCAAAATCACAAGCCTGACCTGGGCGTTTACCATTGGTTCAACAATTCTTTATCGAACAACTTCGTACTTCAATTCGTAGTTGACACCGCTCTTAATAAACTTGAGTTTACCTGCCCCTGTTTTTGATGAATCTACGGTATTTGTGCCTAAAAAGTCATCAGCATCTACAGAATCTTGGTCAAAAAGCCTAACCTCTGCTTTTCCCGTAAAATTGATGGTATTGTTTTTAAGACTTACCGACTGACTTTTGGCAATAGGGAAAGAACCTGCAGTGGGAACTCGAAGTGAACGATCAGTAGTGATGATTCGGATATAAGCCTCGTCCTTCATATCTGTGTCTTCAGGATCTATGCACAATAACTCGATCAGTTTTAGTGTTGCCATGATTTGTTCGATTTAAGTTTGATAATCTTAGATACAAGCGGTATTTGCGATTTTACGGATTTGGTTGTGTTGCACCACACTCCAATTAATATAAGGATTCCCGAACTTTAACGATTAATCCATTTAAGTTGGGAAATCCTTGATAAACAAGTATTTTTTCCTGATCTGAGCCGCGTACCAGATTCCACCGAGTAAGTGGTAAAACCTTCTTAATTGAGGAATTCGGCTATTCTGTTGTAGCCTTCCTTTGTTAGAGTAATCACCAACTTCAAAGTACCCCACACCATCTACCAGGAGGATTATGGTCAAAACTATACGTCAACCCACTCGCAAAGCAATCACCTGCACGGCTAAAAATTTATCACTGATAATAAATAAGGTTGTCAATTTTCTCATCAACCACCCTTGGTTCATTTCCCGCCCTTGGACTTTAGGAGTAGTGCGCAAGTTGCTAAAAATAGACCTGGAAATCATCCGCTTTGTGGTGAAGATGAATCAGCCTTAGATATCAACCATGCTAATATTCCCACTCCCAACAATAACGGCGTCAACCAATCGCCCCAACGGACGTATAAAGTTTCAGTTTGTCGTTGATAAATCGTTTCTGCATGGACTTCATACGTATTATGTCCAGAGATCCAGACTGTTTCGCCGTGGGGATTGACAAAAGCTGAATATCCTGTATTAGTTGCTCGCACTGCCCATCTGTCAGTTTCTATTGCCCGCATGATATCCTGTGCGTGATGTTGAGCAGGCATCGCTGCACTGTAATGAGCATCATTTGAAGGACTCAGTATAAATTGCCCACCCGCAGCAGCTTGACGGCGAAATTGGCCAGAAAACGCAGATTCATAACAGATACCAACAATAGCGCGACCAAAAGGTGTGTCAAATAGCTGATTTGACGAACCAGGAACTTGATGTTCATCTAAAGGCGATAAACGGCTAATAATACCACCTAAAATTGATTCAAACGGAATGTATTCCCCAATCGGAACCATTTTTGCTTTACCGTAGCGGCTTTTGATCTCACCATCGCCAGCGACTGTAAATAAACTATTTGTATAGCTGGTTCCCTGTTTGTAAAAACCGCCAATCCATGCAACCACACCTTTTTCGCGCACTGCTGCGACCAATGAACTACGTATAATTTCATTCTGGAAAAAAGGTAAAGCGCCTTCTGGGGTTAACACTGCAGCTACATTTTGATTTGCTAGTTTCAAATATCCAGTGGTGTAACCTTCAATAGCGCGACGAAAACCTTCTGGGTAAAGCTTGATTTCGTTGGGGACATTTCCCTGAACAATCCCCACTTTGAGTGCTGCTTCTGCTGGTTGGGTAAGCGGACGGCTGTATAAACCAAATCCGATGAGGTGAACAGTGATCAACAATGCTGCAGCGCTTGATAAATAAACGAACCGCCAAGACGCAGAGGAAGACACTTCCGTGCGGGGGTTCCCTCCGTTGTTCGCCTTTGGCGTCTCCCTTTGGGAGAAGAAAGTGTCCGTTGACGCGGAGGAAATCTTGGCGTTCTTGGCACGGCAGGTGCTACAACGGGGGGAACCCCCGCAACGCACTGCCTCGTCTTGGCGGTTTATTAAACCTTCAGCAATTAAGCCATTCACAGCAACAATAGCAGCTGTCACCACACTAGGTCCAGAAAGTTGACCAAGGTGTAAAATAACAAGATTATGCGGGCTTTGGGTGTAAGAAAGAGAACTCCACCAAAGAGGACCTGCACTCCAAAACGCTTCTAACCCACACCATAAAGCTGTGCCAATTAAGACACGAGCAAAGCCATTGTGAATAGAACGAGAAATCACTCGCATTCCTGTTGCCCAACTCGCGACTAATGCAGCTCCCCAAAGGGTAATGAATAGCCAGCAAAAAAGGGCGATCGCCAAACTTGCCAACCAAGGAACCCCCATCCAAGTCATCGGGTGAATCCCGGTAATCCAGGATAGAGCAATTCCGTGATATCCAATACCCCAGGCGAGGGCGAGGGCGAGAGAGGGAGATAAATTTTTGCGTTGTGCAGAACGAATAACTAATACCCAGAGGGGAGCAAGGGAGAACCATGCAAAGAACCATGCACCAAAAGGTGCGACAGTCAGTCCCATCAAAACTCCATTACATAGAGCAATCACGTAAGGGATCAAGTTGGTAAACTTCATCCCCTGCTTTCCCTGCTTTTTACTCTGCTTCTGCTGCATCTCCAGTATCGGGGGGAACTATTGCCACTCCCGTGATCACGTCATCTTCGTCTAGGCGCTGCACTCGTACTCCTGTTGCCGATCGCGATTGGACGGAGATCGCATTTACCGCCTGACGTATGATGATACCGCGACTGGTAACCATCATAGTTTCATCGTCACTGTTGACAATATGCAGAGTTGCCAGCTGGTCTTTTATTTTGCGATTTTTGAACTTAGTTGCTGTTAAACCCTGACCTGCACGGTTTTGCAAACGAAACTGGGCAACTGGTACGCGCTTGCCGTATCCTCCCATTGTAATCACTAACACCCAAGGTCCTATACTGCCGTTGGCTGGGACTTCGGTAGACTCTTCATTTTCAATCTCTTCCGTTTCTACTTCCTCAATTTCGGGTTCTGTTTCTGTATTCAAAGTGGCAAGAATGGCAGCGGGAAGAATATCCATTCCCACTAGTTCATCTCCTTTCTTGAGTTTCATGGATTTCACCCCACGAGTTGCCCGACTCAAAGGACGCAGTTGTTCGTGGTCGCATCTAAAGTGAATTGCTACACCCCGACGCGAACCGATGATCACGCTGTCTTCGACTCTGGCGCGTCGCACCCAACGCAGTTGGTCGCCTTCTTCCAAGGAAATGGCAATCAAGCCGTTAGCACGAATGTTGCTAAACGCTGCTAACTCGGTTTTCTTGATATAGCCGCCCTTGGTCAGCATGACCAAATATTCATCACTGCTAAACTCTGTAACAGGGACAATTGAAGTGATTTTTTCCTCTTTGGGAATGGGTAGCATTTGCACAATTGGTGTGCCGCGACTTGTACGGGAACTAATGGGGATCTGATACGTTTTCAGGCAGTAAACAACACCTCGTTCGCTAAAAAATAGAACGCTGTCATGATCGCAGCAAGTCAAAAAATGCTCAACGTTATCATCTTCTTTCATCTTGGCAGCTGCTTTGCCTCTGGTTGCACGGCTTTGCGCCTCAAAGGTATTTACTGCCATTCGTTTGATGTAACCTTGCTCAGTCAGCAGAATCAGAGCTTTTTCATTGGCAATCAAATCACGCTCATCTATTTCTCCTTCCAGGGGTGAAATGACCGTGCGACGAGGTGTGGCGTGTTTTTCCCTAAGTTGCTTAACTTCGGTTTCAATAATTTCTAAAATCCGCTCTCGCCGTGCCAAGATATCCTGCAAGTCAGTAATTATTGCCTGCAATTGCTCGTGTTCCTGGCGGATTTTGTCTGCTTCTAGAGCTGTTAAACGCCGCAGTTGCATTTGCAATATTGCATCTGCTTGCGCTTCGGAAAGTCCGTAGGTTGTCATCAACTCGCCTTTGGCTGTTGGTGCATCAGGTGCGTGGCGAATTAAGTTAATGATTTCATCTAAACGCCCTAGGGCAATCAACAAACCTTGCAGTATGTGGTCGCGTTCTTCGGCTTTGCGCAGTTCGTAACGAGTGCGTCTGGTAATAGCTTCAACGCGGAAATCCAAAAAGACTTGCAAAAAGTTCTTCAGGGTAAGTATCTGGGGTTCGCCATTGACTAGCGCCAGCATATTTGCCCCAAAGTTGGCTTGCAGTGGCGTTTGCTTGTAGAGGTTATTTAACACAACTCGGGGATAAGCATCGCGCTTGAGTTCGATCACAATTCGCATGCCATCGCGATCGCTTTCATCCCGAATATCGGCAATTCCCTCGAGCCTTTTTTCGTTCACCATCTCGGCGATTTTTTCTATCAGCGCCGCCTTGTTGGTTTGGTAAGGCAATTCGGTGATGATAATTGCGTCTCTGTCAGGGCGTCCCCGTTGTTCAATAGTTTCAATTGTAGCCACGCCGCGCATGGTGATTGAACCGCGCCCGGTGGTATAAGCTTCTTTAATTGCCGTCGTCCCTAGAATCTGACTCCCAGTAGGAAAGTCAGGTCCGGGGATATACTGCATTAACTGAATGTCGGTTATTTCTGGATTTTCAATCAGTGCTACCAACCCATCAATCAATTCAGCCAAGTTATGCGGGGGGATGTTGGTTGCCATACCCACCGCAATCCCAGAGGAACCATTGAGCAGCAACTGTGGGATACGTGCTGGCAGGACTGTAGGTTCTTGCTGGGAAGCATCGAAGTTGTCGATGAAATCTACTGTTTCCGATTCGATATCTTGTAGCAGAGAATCGCTGGTTAAAGCTTCCAAGCGGCATTCTGTGTATCGCATTGCCGCTGGTGGATCGTTGTCTACCGAACCAAAGTTTCCATGCCCTGCGATCAGGGGAGATCTCATGGAAAAATCCTGCGCCATCCGCACCAAAGCATCATAGACTGCTGTGTCGCCGTGGGGGTGATATTTACCCAACACTTCCCCTACCACACGAGCGCATTTACGAAAGGGGCGATCAGCACTCAACCCGAGTTCATGCATTGCGTAGAGAATGCGACGATGCACAGGTTTCAGACCATCCCTGGCGTCTGGTAGTGCCCGACCTACAATGACGCTCATTGCGTATTCTAAATATGACCGGGACATTTCATTCCGCAGGTCAGTAGGGATAATCCTCTCCTGAGAGGTTGTCATAACCCAAAAAACTCCAAAAATTGCAAATTTTAGGCTTTTTACTGGAAAGAAATGATTTTTTTTCCCAGTTATTGCGGAATCACTGCTATAATCTGATACAATTATAGCATCTTTTGCCGTTTTCTGGGTTTACGGTAAGCAGTGAGCCGTTATAGTAAGCTGTTATTAGGATGTTAATTTATAGCTGATATGTGACTACTGATGACTAATCACTGTTTGTTTTTCAGACTTGAGTTGAGAAGCAATAAAGGGTACCTTAGGGGCAAGAAAAAATCCAATCAGACTGGCAAACAGAATTGGAGTTAAGGGATTAAAATTTGTCAATTTTGACAGTAGCAAGGTCGTACTGATAGGTGTGCGCGTGACAGATACATTGATAGCCGCCATTGTACAAATCATGGCAAGCGTGGGATTTAGTCCAGGAATAAAGACTGCGACAGCTTTACCAACACAAGCACCAATGAAAAATAACGGAATGATAAATCCACCGCGCCATCCACCAGCTACAGTTATGCTAATGGTAGCCATTTTCGCGAATGCAAGCATAAATAAGAAAATAACAGGAAAGCTTTGATTAACAACCTCATCTAACTCCTCATGTCCAAAATAACGAGTCAAAGGTAAGAATGTTGCTAAAATGCCCAATCCCAACCCCGCTATGGTTGTGCGTAGATAAATTGGTCCAGGAATCAAGGCAAAAATTCGGTCACATCCGCGAAAAATGCCCATAAAAATCCATCCTGCCACGACTCCTATGATCCCAAACATGATCGCTACAGCTAAATCATCAATGCTATCTAGGTGGTACTGAGGAAAATGCCAAGTTGGTGCAATTCCCAAGTGTGTGATAGCTGCAAAGACCACATAACTCGCGCAACTCGAAACAATAGCTGGCATAAGCGCTTCGTAGTACTCGACAATATGCTGATGGTGCAAAATTTCTAGGGCGAACATTGCACCACCAAGGGGTGCGCCAAATAAAGCAGTAAAACCTGCAGCCATCGCTGCTAAACTCATAGATCTGACATCTTCACCTTCGAGTCTTAAACGGTCAGCTACCCAAGTGCCAAAAGAACCTGTAACTTGTACCAGTGGTGCTTCTGGTCCGGCGCTGCCGCGAGCTGATATACTGACTAAGGAAGCAAGAATCATTGAGGGATTTTTGCGAGCATCCAGCCGTCCGCCCCGAAAATGGATGTTATCGACAATAACGGCAATTTCACCAGGATTGCCAAGGAAATGAATCACCAAACCAATTACTAAACCGGCTAATGGCATGACCAACAAAAGACTCAAACCCTGAAATCTTTGCAGTCCGTGAGTCATCAGTTCTAGAATATTCCAGTACAGCCCAGCAAATAAACCACAAAAAGTTCCCACAATAGCCCAGCTTAAAACCCAACGTGAAATCATGAAAGGATGACGTCTTGCTCGTCCAAAAAGCTGAGAAAAAGTCCAACGTTGAGTTTGCTCTGTAGGAGGGCGCTTGTTTGGTAGCACTGCTAATTTCCCTGTGTAAGTGAAACGAAGGATACAAAATTTGTTCTTTTTCTATGCTATGCCTCATTTGCACCTGACTTTTCACGGAATTGAGGAAAAAGCGGGATTTAAACTATTTAGCTCAACTCTGTACTATGCTTTTTCGAGAAACTGCAAGACTCGTCGATTAAACTTTTCCGGATTCTCGATGAACATGAAATGTCCTCCGCCTTCAGTTTCCTCAAAGATTTCCAACTCAGAGTCAGGAATGCTTTTATTAATCCAGACTTGCGATCGCCACGGGATAACACTTTTTCTGCCAGCAATAATTAGGGCAGGCTTGCGAATCTTCACAATTTGATCTCGCCAGTCCATATGAAACTGGTTATAGAGTAGAGTTGCAGCAAGCTGTCGCGGACACCGAAAATTGCACTGTACTATCCACTCGAATTGTTCGGTTGACATGGCATTCGTCACCATCGAAGCCAGGGTGTTTCGGGTCACTTCCTCGGCAGAAGAACTTTCTAGAGCGTACACCATTTCATTGAGCTGTTCGGATGTAACAATCGCTCCAGCTTCCTCCATTTCTTGAGAACTCCAATGCGGTCTAGATGTGTATAGTGGAGATTGATCGACCAATACTAATCGATCTATTTCATCTTGCCCAAACAGATCGAGGTAACTCCAGACAACGGCACACCCCATAGAGTGAGCAAGCAGGTGTGGCTTTTCTAGTTGCAGAAAGCTGATCAGTTCCTGGATGTCTTTGGATAAGCGAGAAATTCGGTAACCGTAGGTGACTTTCTCTGACTCGCCGTGTCCTCTTAAATCGACAGCTATGACATGATACCTTTGGGCAAAGGCAGAAATTTGATATTTAAATTGTTGAGCTGACTGCGACCAACCGTGAATCAGGACAATCGATTTTCCCCTCCCTGCACTGATGTAGCTTAATTCAGCACCATCGGATGTTTTGAATGTCTTTCTTTGGAACTCATCCATCAGTTAGTAATCCTTTGGTAAAACACCAACAACGTAAATTCAGACAGTTAGGCGATCGCAGTTCTCAAAAGCGTTTACTCACCGAACACGATCACCGGCTTTAATCAAACAGATGCGCTCTTAAAGAAATTGATTAGGAGTGTGGTAAATGTGGCACTGTGAATCCGAGTATGGAAAAGCATAACGTATGATTTACCGTTAAACTCAAAGTCTCTTTACGCGCAATCAGGTGTAAAAGAGGTTAGATTTCATGACAGCTTTGTTAATTCCAATCTTTGATATGGAACACGACCTGCGGCTTTAATCAAATCGGCTGCCTTTTCACCAATCATAATTGTAGGTGCATTCGTATTTCCCGTAATGAGGCTTGGCATAATTGATGCATCCACAACTCGCAACCCCTCAACACCATGTACCCGTAGTTCGGGATCTACAACTGAATCGGCGTCAGTTCCCATTTTGCAAGTGCCGACAGGGTGGTATACACTGTCGCAGGTTTCTCTGATATAAGCTCGCAGTGCTTCATCGCTAGTTACATTGGCACCAGGAGCAACTTCCTCGCCTCGGAACTCATCAAATATACTTGAGTCAAACAACTGGCGGATAATTTTAATTCCTGCAACTAGCTTTTGCACATCGGATTCACTCTGGAGATAGTTCATTCGGATTATCGGTGAATCATTGGGGGAAGCAGAACGCAGACTGACACTGCCACGACTTTGGGGATTAGTCAGACACACTGAAGCAGCGAATCCTGGACCAGAGCGGGCATAAGCAGGATGTGTCCACAATACAGGAGCAGAGTAAAGCTGTAAATCTGGCGCAGCATCTAAACGACCTTCAGTATGCAGGAATAATCCAGCTTCCGCGATATTGCTGGTTGGGGCAGGTTGCAGATCCTGGGTGGCTTGATGTGCCACGGCAACGTGAAGGTGATCTTGAAGATTCTGACCGACACCAGGTAAATTAACGACTACGGGAATGTCGAGCGATCGCAGGTGTTCTGCATTTCCAATTCCAGAAAGCATCAGCAGCTTGGGGGAATCGATTGCCCCAGCAGAAAGAATCACTTCCTGTTGCACAAAGGATTGGTGTATCGTTCCCTGGTGTATGTATTCCACTCCTACCGTGCGCGTTCCCTCAAATAATAACCGAGTCACTAACGCACCAGTAGTAACTCTTAAGTTAGGGCGATCCAAAATAGGTACTAAAAATGCTGCCGCTGTACTGTGCCGCTTACCATCTTTGATAGTCAACTGATAAAGTCCAGCACCTTCTTGTTGCTCTCCGTTGAAGTCGAGATTGCGTTTGTAGCCAAGTGCGACGGCTGCTTCTACAAATCTTTGTGATGTCACCGCCGGGGCAATTGGATCGGTAACGCTCAACTCCCCATCGACTCCGTGAAACTCGGATGCGCCATGCTGCTGGTTTTCAGATTTCTTGAAGTAAGGCAACACATCTTCGTAACTCCAACCGGGATTACCTAACTCTTGCCAGCGATCGTAATCATGACGGTTGCCTCGGATGTAGATCATGGCGTTGATCGAACTGGAACCACCCAGGACTTTACCACGCGGACAATAGATTTTGCGCCCATTAAGGTGTGGTTCTTCTTCTGTAAAATATGCCCAGTCCGCCTCAGTACCCCACAGTTTAACCCAACCTAGAGGAACTTCGTGCTCTGGTAAGTTAGGCGGATTGCCTGCTTCCAGCAACAACACAGTTGTTTTACCGTCTTCTGTCAAACGATTGGCGACGACACAACCCGCTGAACCTGCACCAATGACAACATAATCGTATTGATTCATAAGATCCTCACTTGTGTTTTGGTATCAGCTATTTTTGCACTTTAAATAAGCTCAATTTGTTACTTTATAAAACAACCAAGTTCCCCAAATCTGCAATTGAACACCATTCATTCAACCAGTCCATAAATAACTTAAACCCAAAAGTCTCTTTACAGTATTAAAAGCATCTTCAATTCGCCATCTTCGGTGGTACAGATCTGCTACAACGTATGGTGGTAAAACAGTTGGGTCAAGTACACTTGTTAAATAAGAATGCCAGGTATTCTGTGAACGAACTTCAATTAAACGTAAAGTGATAAATGGAGTTGTTTTTGTTTCAGATTACTGCTGAGACAGTACTTGGAGGCTATTAGGTGAGGTGATTGATCCCTAACTGCTCACGATCATCACGATTTAACTCCCCTTGTGTCGTCTTCCGTGCCAAGCTGAGAAATGCTCTCACTGCTGGAGAGGAATCATGCTGCCGCCAAGTAAGATAAAGTCCGGTTTTAGGTGTCTGCTCTTGTAAGGGTCTGTAAATGACTCCGCTTCTGTGAAAGTTTTGCAACGAGGCGGGAACGAAAGCAATGCCCAGTCCTGCTGCAACCAAGCCGATGATAGTTTGCATCTGAACTGCCTCCTGAGCAACTTTCGGACGAAATCCAGCTTGTTGACAAATGTTAATAATCTGTTCGTAAAAGACGGGTCCCATTTTGGCAGGAAATAGGATAAATGATTCCGAAGCCAAAGTGGAGAGAGACACTTTGGTCTGGGCAGAGAGCGGATGGGTTTCTGGCAACGCCAAGATTATTGATTCTTGCAAAACGCATTCTGTACTTAGACCTGGGTCGATGATGACAGAACGAACAATGCCAACATCAACCTGTTTGTGATGCAAGGCTTGAATTTGCTCTTGTGTCGTCAGTTCATGCAATCGCAGTTCTACAGCAGGAAACTGTTCTCGAAACACACTTAAAATATCTGGCAGTACGGTATACGTTGCAGATCCGACAAACCCAATCGCCAACCGTCCAACTTCACCCCGCCCTATCCGTTGTGTCACTGCGATCGCCTGTTCGAGTTGGGCTAACACCAAGTAGGAGCGATCTAAAAACACTTTGCCTGCTTCAGTCAGATGCACGTGTCGCTTCGTTCGTTCAAACAACTTGACGCCTAGTTCATCTTCCAAACTGCGAATCTGCTGACTGAGCGGGGGTTGGGAAATGCGCAACCGCTCTGCTGCTCGGCTAAAATGCAGCTCCTCAGCCACGGCGATGAAGTAGTGCAGGTGCCGTAGTTCCATCACAATTTATATCTCTAACCTATTAATCTTAGTCAAATATATATTGGACAGTCACATGAGTGTCTCCTATCGTAAGAAATATGAGGCGCCTCTCATGATTAGACGGTGCATACGCCCACTAAAATTCAGACTTTAAGCCAGGAGAAAGTTAAGTGATTCGACTCGACGAGCAAGTAGCGATTATTACTGGAAGCGGGCGAGGTTTGGGAGCAGCCTATGCCTGCTTGCTAGCGAGTAGAGGAGCGCAAGTCATCGTACACGATGCAGGCGTTAATAAAGATGGAACTGGTTTCGATCCGAACGTGGCGGCTGATGCTGCAAGGAGAATTCACGAAGCAGGCGGGATTGCGTTCCCGATCACCGAATTTCTTGATAGTAGAGAGAACTGCAGACACCTAGTGGAAACCGCGCTCTCGAAATTTGGCCGCCTTGACATCTTGATCCACAACGCTGGATGGGTCGCATACCAATCAGTAGAAGAGCTAACCCCTGATTTTTTGCAGCGAGCCATTAAAGTTAACGTCGAAGCGCCAACGTGGTTGGCTCAAGCGGCCTTTCCAATTATGAAGCGGCAAAACTACGGACGAATCGTGCTGACGACTTCGGATAGAGCTATTTATCAGCAATATGCACTTAGTGGTCTCGCCCCTTATGCGATGGGAAAAATGGCACAGATAGGTCTGATGAACGTGCTGGCGGTTGAAGGCAAAGAGCATGGAATTCTCGTTAATGCGATTTCGCCAGTAGCCAAAACGCGGATGTGGAACGTACAAGATGAGCCAGAGGATTTGCGACCCGACCAAGTAGCCCCCGGTGTTTTATATCTCGCTTCTGGTGAATGCCGAGAGTCTGGATTTATATTAAGGGCAAGCAATGGTCAATTCACAGCCGTGCGCTGGGTCGAGCGAGACAACGTAGATTATCCGTTAAACCTTGCCGCTGTTGAGGTGTCTACTGGGGAGGATGTGGCTACTCGCTGGCAGCAGATTGCTGCGGATGTTGCGTTTTAAGGACTGGGCTTGTACTTCGAGATGGTCTTTGGGGAAACAATCGAGGTTTTTGGTGGGGGGGTAGTTCAAAGGATGTGGTAAAGGGCGATTGGGAACTTCTTCCAGGCTTTTGAGCTTACAAAATAATGCTGACAAAGTTGAGCTATAATCACGGGGCAACTCGACTGGTTTATTATTAGCTCCTAACTTCAACCCAACATTCGGGTTGAGTTCTTCAGTGAATTCTGCCAGCTTATTGTCTGCAACAGCACCAGCGATCGCTCCCGCAATTCTACCAATAGCAGCACCCATCTTATCGATGGAGCGACCTAGCGCAGATCCTGGCACGCCCGACAGCAGCTAAACCCGTAGTAATTTGGGAATCCGTCGCTTCTGAGTCAAAACTTATAGCTGATTCACCTCAAAAGGCATATTCCTCTACACAGTTCTATCTGGCTAAAATTCTGTAAGAGGCGTTCTGCTTTGTACTTTTTTCATTTACAATCGCCAGCCTAATAAATGCCATCTACAGATAAACGTCCTTTCTTGTGGTTGTTGCAGCAGTTTCAACTCAAGCCAGGTAAGCCCGCCATTTTCTCCGGATTACGTAGCCTTTTTATACTGGGTGTCCCTATTGGAGTTGGAGTCATTACAGGTCATGCTGCTACAAGTGCGATCGCCACTATGGCAGCTTGGTTCGTTGGTATGGTAAATGTTGACGGAACCTATCGCCAGAGAGCAACTGCTATGATAGCAGCCACTGTGGGGATAACTACGGTGTTCCTGATCGCGAGTCTGGTTAGCAGTCATCTCGCTTTAGCAGTCCCAACGACATTCCTTGTGATATTTATAGCAGGTTTAGCTGGACTGTATGGCAGCGTGGCTGCATCTGTTAGCTTGGTCACTTCGATCATGTTTGTGATCTCGCTTGCTAGATTTGCTTCATTTTCCAATTTCTCTACTCTTATTCAACACTGCGCACTCTGTCTGGCTGGTGGAACATGGACAACTGTGTTGTCATTAGGAGTATGGGTGGTGCGTCCTAACGTACCTGCAATGCAGGTAGTCGCTAACTGTTATCTCTCCTTGAGTAAATTTGTGGATTTGGCAAGCGAGAGAACATCAAATCCAAAGGATCGTCTGGAGTGGGAACAGCGATTTTTGCAAGCGCAAGATACTGTTATTCAAGATTTGACATCTGCCCGTAGCGTTTGGACAACTATATGGACTAGGCAAAAAGGAGCTGACTTACGGGGAAATAGCTTACTGTTGTTAATTGAGGCTGTCAATCAAATTGTGAATTCTGTTGTAGCACTGAGGGAACTGTTGGTGATTGCATCCGAACATCAACTATTTCCTCGGTTAGACAAAGAAATTCAGCAAGTCATACAACAGTTGGCAATTGGTTTGAAAATGTTGTCAAAAGCAATCACCAAAGGAAAAAACTCACCTCACCTGGGGGATCTGGATCGGACGGTTGAAGCACTAGAACACCAGTGGAAAGTTCTGCGTTCTCAAGTCTTCAATCAGAAGATAAATATTCAGACAGACGAATATTCCGATCTAGTCAACCTTGGGAAAATTACAGCCAGTCTTAAAAACCTGGCACAGCAAATTCATACTGATGCGGAAATTGTTACAGATTTAAGACAGGGAAAACAGCGCAGCATTGCCCAGCGAGATATTTCCCCTCCAGCACAGTCAGAACATTCTACAATTATTGATACACTGCGGCATAACTTTACTTTTGATTCAGTCCTGTTTCGTCATGCGTTGCGCCTAGCACTGATCACAACCCTGGCTGAATTACTTGCTTCACTATTGCAACTACCTAGAGGTTACTGGATAACCCTAACAGCTTTAGTTGCGCTTAAGCCCAACTATGGTGGAACATCCGAGACAACAGTACAAAGAGTCATCGGTACTATTTTGGGTGGAATTATTGGCATTATTCTGATCTTATTAGTCAAGAATTCTTTGGCGAGTCCTAGCTCCTCCGGAGCGGCTATGCCAACGGAAAGCTTCGCTAACGCACTCTGTTTCCTGCTGCTCGTGTTTACTGCTATGTCGGTGCGACCATTAAGCTATACCATATTCACTATATTGCTCACTCCTGCAATCATCTTGCTACTCAATCTTATTAGTGCAGGTGGCTGGCAGGTTGGAGTATTGCGTATCGTTGATAGCCTAGTTGGGGGTGTTTTAGCACTGCTTGGCAGCTATTTGCTTTTCCCCCGTTGGGAACGACACCAACTTCCTGCACAACTGGAAAAGACCATTCGAGCAAATCTTGCCTACTTTCAACAGGTCATTGCTAACTATCTCCATCCACACCAGGATGCATCTGCTGATTCTATCAATATGCTACGCCATCAAGCGGCATTAGAAAACGTCAACGCTGCCGCCGCCGCCCAACGATTGTTCAGCGAACCTCGTCACGTCCAGGGAGAAATCGAACCTGTAATGACGCTGATGGTATACATTCGTGGCTTTTTTAGTTCGGTGACAACTCTGGCAGAACATCTGCGGGAATTTAGTGGTGAGTACCAATTTACTGAACTCAAACCACTTGCCGATACCATTATCCACATTTTGGAAAACTTAGCAGATGTCCTTCGCCAGGGACAGCCACCCCAACAGTTACCAGCGCTGGATAGCTATCTTGAAGCAATTCACAATCAAATTGAACAGCTACATACAGCTCGTTTATCAGAGATTGCCAGAAATTCCAACACCTTAACTCCCACATTACAAGCCGTTCGAGAACAAACTCCTCTATCCATAGAATTGGATCGAATTGTTAATGAAATTAAAGTTATGCACTGTGTCATTGCTCGTGTCGTCTCAAAACGTAGTTAATCGGATGCGGGATCGTTCATTCCTATGCAGCCAAAGCCGACTCTTGTTGTCCATAACCCATACTGCACAAGCTTCTATCACCTTTGAAGGTCGCTACGAATATGGCATCTAACACCATCTGCCAGCAGTACTTGCGCCGCATGTCCAACTTGCCCATCCCATGTTCTATTGCCCATTTCTTGACCAATTTGGTATCTAGTACGCCCAGCAGGTCTTTCACGTTATGGCGCAGCATACCTATTGTGACTTTATTGAAAGTTTTGGTAATATGTTTGTACATGATAAATGTCCAAGCCGATGATTAACGTCTTGGTCTGGGTATTGTTCAAATCCCACCGCCAAACTTTTTACAGGAGTGGTGGGGCTGGTTATTAACCTTTGTATTTATTAAACCTCTTTTAGAATAGGTTAACCTATTTTATAAGTCAAGAGTAAAAAATATATTTTTATGTCACACACTTATGGTAAGGCAGTAAAAGGTCACCGAGGCTTTGTATCACAAGGTAAGGATATTGGTGGCGACGTTAAAGTTATTGGTTGTAAGTTTCCACCTGAAGTTGATGCAGTCTTAAGGACTCTTCCTAACCGCTCAGAGAAGCTTCGGCAGTGGGTGATTCGATGTATGCTCGAAGAGGGTCTGCTTGACCAACATTCATCAACTCAGTCTCCCAACAGCTAGTTAATTCTAGTACAGCTATTAATAAAGATACATTCTTGGGCGGACACCTGGAACGATGTCTGCCCCTTTTGCTTTTGTAAACCACACTGGAGTTTAGACTAAATTATTTACGAAGGTCAAAGTCTGTATTGCTGATAAACTTCACTCGCAGCCCGATGCACTAAGGAGTGACGATACACAAGTGATTTGAGATCATCCGCATATCCACCACCAATCACACAGGCTACTCTATAGCCAGCCGCAATACAAGTACTCAACACTTGCATTTCTCTGCGGTATAAACCAGTATCAGTTAAGGCTAATTTTCCTAGCTTGTCCCCAATATGAGGGTCAACACCAGCATCGTATAACACTAAATCTGGCTTGACATCAGACAACAAATCTGGTAAGTATTGAGCTAATGTTTGCAGATAAGCATCATCTTCCATCCCCACAGGTAGGGGAACATCCAAATCACTTTTTTGCTTAGTTCCAGGGAAATTGACTTCGCAGTGCATAGAGAAGGTGAAAACACTATTATCCCCTTCAAAGATAAAAGCAGTACCATCCCCTTGATGCACGTCTAAGTCTACAATCAAGATTTTCTGAACTAGGCGGAGTTTTTGCAATACTCGAACTGCAATTGCCAAATCATTGAAAATACAAAAACCAGATCCATAACTGGGAAAGGCGTGATGAGTACCACCAGCAGTGTTACAAGCCAAACCGTACTTGAGGGCTAATTGTGCCGTCAGGATTGTTCCACCAACGGCGACACATGTACGATTAACCAGTGAGGAACTCCAAGGTAACCCAATACGTCGCTGTGCTTTGGCATCCAGAGTGCCTGTACAATAAGCTTGCACGTACTCTGGGGTATGAACTAACTCTATTAATTCTTCTGGTGGGCGTGAGGGCAGATAAAATTGTTCTTTTTGCGCCACGCCATCTGCTAATAATAGTTCATACAGTTGCCGAAATTTTGGCATCGGGAAGCGATGACCTTCAGGTAGTGGGGTAACGTAGTCAGGGTGGTAGACTATCGGCAGATCCATGAACTCACTGTTGTAAAAAGTTTTGACGATCAAAACACCAAGAGATATTATTGCGTTGATTTAGTTGTTTCGACGCAATACGAGAAAATGAGTAATATTTTTCTGTCTACTCAATAATTGAATTTACGTAGATTCCACGTGTTTTATTTACACTGCACAAGGAAACAATTGACCAATCTTAATCTCAAATTCAAAATTGAAAATTAAAAATTGTCATGATACAACATTGGATTTTGCCACTTGTATTTATCTTGGCTGGCTTGCTTGGTGGAATTATAACCGAAAAAATAATTTTTACAAGACTGCACAAATTTGTTACTAGTAGACGAATTCCGGGAAGTGCAGTTATATTTCGTTCCCTAAACCGTATGCCCTTCTTTTGGTGCTTCCTTGCTGGCTTTTACGGTGCAACAGTTAGTTACCGTCCTGAAGCAGATGTTGCAGCATTATTGATAAAACTTATCACTGGCTGTTTTTTATACACATTTACTATTGTTTTTGCTAGACTCACTGCTGGATTTGTCAATTTATTTTTTCGCAGAGCAGATGGTTTTTCTGCCTCACTACTTTCTAATGTTGCTAAAACTGCCGTTTTAGTTTTAGGAACATTAATTGTATTGCAAACACTAGGAGTTCAAATTACACCAATATTAACAACTTTAGGTGTTGGTGGTTTAGCAGTTGGTCTCGCACTTCAAGATACACTAGCAAATTTGTTTTCTGGTTTTTATTTAATTATTTCTAAGCAAGTCAGAACGGGAGATTATGTTAAATTAGATGGTGGTGGTCATGAAGGATACGTTACAGATATAACTTGGCGAAATACCACTATCAAAGAGCTTTCTAATAACGTCATAATAGTACCAAATTCTAAGCTTGCCTCTGCTATTTTCACTAACTATCATCTGCCAGTCAAAGAAATTACATTAACGATGAACGTGGGAGTGAGCTATGATAGCGACCTTGAACAAGTCGAAAAAGTCACTGTAGAAGTTGCTAAAGAAGTCATGGAAGAAATCGCTCCTGAATTAACAGCAAATGCACCTTATATAAGATTTAACGAATTTGCAGATTTTAGTATAAATTTTACCCTCTATATGCGGGTCAATGAATTCTTTGACCAGCGCTTGGCTAGGCATTTATTTATTAAGAAATTACACAAACGCTATCAGAAAGAGGGAATTACGATTCCCTTCCCAGCTAGAGATATTTATCTGCAAGGTAATGGAAGTAAGAATGGAGCAATGACTTTGGAATGATAAATTGGTGGTTTACTCGTAATAGTGCAAGATCTCAGTATATAGAGAAGCTGCTTTATTCCTCAGTTTCAACCATTGGCTGAATCAAAGATGCAATCGCCCCTTCAATCCGCTGCCATCCGGTTGGTGAACTAAAATCAATTCCTAAGAATGTATTGCTGACTTTGGTTCGCAGAACTAGATAAGCAATTCCAGCAATCAACACCGCACTGATAGCAGGAATATCTTTATCTGCCGGGAAGGAACACTTTTGCTTGAGAAATTCCAGGCTTTCAATCGCCACGCGATCGCGCACTGTTGCCAATTCATGCGTTAACTCATTGCCTTCTAGTAACTCCCAGCGCATAATTTCTTGCGTAATAGGTCGTTTTTGCAAGTCATGTAGAAAGCGCGTCAATAACAAAACCATCCACTCAGCCGTCGATTCTGCATCGACGGCTGTTTCATCCCCAACTAATTCTTCAACACTCATCCAGTAGTTCCCCTCCTTGCCAAAGGTTTCCAGCAGGGAGGGGAGGTTCTCAAAATATCGATAAATCAAGACTTTATCGACCCCGGCTTCACGGGCGATCGCATTCACCCCCAGTTGCTTAAAGCCCGATTCTGCCAATAGTTTACCAACGGCTGCCAGAATTCGTGCCTTCGTTTCTTCTTTATCCCTAGCCATAAATCGTTCTCATCTACTTGTCACCAATTGGTGACTATGATACATTGTCACTGAACAGTGACTTTAAGGATTGAGGATGCAAAAGATTTCCTTTGAGTTAGAGGTGTATTCTTTCCACATTGATTTCATTGGACACGTGAACAACACTGTCTATATTCAGTGGATGGAAATTGGACGGACAAAACTGTTGGAAGCCGTTGGAATGCCAACGCAAGAAATTTTTCAGCAAGGGTTTGCTCCGGTGCTGGTTCAAACGAACATCACTTATAAATCGCCGCTTTATTTGGGCGATCGCGTGCGGATGGAAATGTGGGTCTCAGAACTGAAAAACGCATCTGCTATTATGCAGTTCCAGTTTTATAAAGAACAAGGAACACTGGCAGCAGAGGGATGGCAAAAAGGATTGTTTGTGGATACACAAACGATGCGTCCAAGACGGTTGCGTCCAGAGGAACGTTCTTTGTTCGCACCTTACGTGGATTCAATGGGAGATGCTCAACGTACAACATCGCTGATATCCAGCTAAAAATATTCAATTTGAGGAAACCTAATTATGAATCTTGAGGTTAACCATCAGAAATTACTGAAAATTCTTCTTCTTACCAGCATTATTTCTACAGGCATTCATTTCACTGATAATTATCTATTCATCAAGCAATATCCCCAACCTGAATGGATTACAGCCCCTTCAATTTATCAATCGTGGCTTATTCTTACAGCAGTGGGCATCACTGGGTATTGGTTGTATAAATACCGAAAGTTTTGGCTTGCTTATAGCTGTCTATTCGTCTACTCATTAACAGGTTTATCAAGCTTAGGGCATTACCTTTATGGAACTTTGTCAAAGTTCTCAGCGAAGATGCACCTCTTTATTTGGACTGATGGGTTGACTGGTTTGGCTATATTGGGATTTCTTTTTTGGTCAGCACTGATTCTCAAACCGTGGCGACGAGAGCTTAGTCCGGTTGACCGTAATTAATGGGATACAAGCCCCGTCCTTCTAGGACAGCTTTTTATTGATTTTCAGTTTCCGAATGAGATCTCTAAGCACATCAGACTTAGTTCTTCCAGATATTTGGCAATACTCTTCTAGATGTGCCAGTTCCCCTTCTGTCAAACGAAAAAATACGCTTTTATTCATTGCGCTTGTATGTCGATATGCTATACAATGATAACAGAGTTAAAAGAAAACAGTGAAAGCCAGATATCAGTTCCGATTTTATCCAACCAGTCAGCAACAAGTGAGTTTAGCTCAATTGTTCGGTTGCGTTCGGACAGTTTGGAATGATGCGCTGGCGATTTGCAAACAATCGGAGAAGCTGCCAAGTAACAACGATTTGCAGAAACTTGTCATCACACAAGCAAAGAAAAAAGTAGAACGTGAATGGTTGGCAAATGTCTCAAACATCCCGTTACAACAATCGGTCGCTGATTTAGGAGTAGCTTACAAAAACTTTTTTGATTCACTCAAAAGTAAGCGGAAAGGAAAGAAAATAGGCACTCCTAAGTTTAAGAAAAGAACAAATCAGCAATCTGCCCGTTTTAGAATTGGTGGATTTTCAATAAAAAATGAAGAAATCTACTTGGCTAAGATTGGTAATGTTAAACCTATTTGGTCAAGACAGTTACCATCAGCACCAAGCTCGGTAACAGTAATAAAAGACTGCGCTAATCGTTATTTTCTCAGTTTCGTAGTAGAAGTTGTACCCATTCAAGTCGAAGCCAAAAACCAAAGCATCGGGATTGATTTGGGAATAAAAACTTTTGCAGTGATGAGCAATGGTGAAAAAGCCGTCAGTCCCGACTACTCAAAGCTAGACAAGAAAATACGACGCAAACAACGCCAGTTAGCGCGTCAACAAAAAGATTCAAAGCGTCGGAATAAGACCCGAGTTAAAATAGCCAAGTTGCAGAATCGGGTAGCTGATACCAGAAAAGATTTCTTGCACAAACTATCAACCAAAGTGGTTAGTGAAAACCAGACAATTGTCTTGGAAGATTTGAATGTATCCGGAATGGTTAAGAACCGCAAACTAGCGCGAGCGATTAGCTTGCAAGGTTGGCGTCAATTCCGAACATTTTGTGAGGCAAAGTCTGAAAAGCTGGGTAGAACATTTCGCGTTATTAGTCGATGGGAGCCAACCAGCCAAATCTGTTTTGATTGGGGGTTTAGGTGGGGTAAAGTTGATCTATCAATTCGTTCTATTCTCTGCTTAAACTGTGGAACGGAACAGGACAGAGACGAGAACGCAGCGAAAAATATAAATAAAGTCGGGATAGGGCATTGCCCGACTCTAAATGGACGCACAGAGAAGGTAAGACTGGCTTGCCAGCACATCTCAGTGAAGCGTCAAGAATCCCCGCACTTGTAGGGCGGGGAGTATGTCAAATTACCCAATCTTAGATTTTGGAACTTCCAAAGAATAAATTAATCAAAAAAATCAAGAATCCACACCTAAACAATAATGATAATTATTATTGCCGCAGAGCTACGGACGGCGAAGCGTCCGGTACAAGCCATTGTTGGGAAGGTTCAAACTACTCAACGACATCTGCGGGAGCAGGCTCCCTCAATTGCTCGCCCTATAGTCGGCAAGAACTTCATCGATCATGCGTCGGGCGTTGCCAACTCCCACAGGGTTGGTGTTTAAGTAGTATGGGATGAAGATCACCGCTTGGGACAGTGCGTGACCCCGACCTCGCGCCCACGTCGCGTCATCAACCGCTAGTGCTGCGCGGAACACGTCGCGGCTCTCGCCGGAGAACAGACCCCATGCGATTATCAAGTCACAGGCGGGGTCTCCCACGCCCAGACCCCCGAAGTCGATGACGGCACTTAAGCGACCCCGTTCGACCAGCAGGTTCCCGGGTAGCAAATCTCCGTGGAACTAGACAGGCGCGCGATCCCATTCGGGTGCCTGAAGGGCGGCTTCCCACACGATCATTGCTATATCAACATTGATCGTGTCATGTAGGGCTGCAATTGCCTGACGGGTTCCCGTGTCTCGCCTTGTTAGGGGAATGCCGCGCAAGTTGTGATCCACAGCTAGCGGTCCGCCTGTGGTATCAATCTGTTGCAGAGCGGTGATGAATTGCGCCAGATCCGTCGCCGCCTGAGGTGGATCAGCAATCCGCTTGATCGTCGCGCTCTCGCCTTCAAGCCACCGATAGACCGACCACTGCCAGGGGTAGCCCTCGCCGGGTTCGCCCATCGCGAGCGGAATGGGGATGGTAAGCGGCAGGAACGAGGCAAGTCTTGGCAACCACTGGTGCTCCTTCTCCACCTGACCGATAGCCCAATGGATGCGGGGTAGTCGCACAGCCATGTCATCGCCAAGACGATAGACCGCGTTGTCTGTGCCAGCGGACTGAACCGGCTCGATGGGAAGGTCGGCCCACTGCGGGAACTGCGACGCGAGCAACCGGCTCACGAGTGATGCGTCGGTGTCTACCTCGTCAACATGCATTTTGCCAGAAGTCATAGGCACCTTTAATAATCTTCCAACATGGCGGACGGATATACTTTCAATACACGCTCCGCTCTTTACGCCTAGAGGGCACGCTTTGCCCTTACGTAATTGACTTATATTTATCCAGACATGATATTAGCACGTTGTTCCTAATCCTTTGAAATTAGAGAAAATGAATATATGAGGAAAAACGTTAAGAATCTTAATAATGACTGTAACAACTCAGCAGCAAGTAACACCCAACTTTGAAAAACTCTTTTGGACTTGGCAAGGTCACAAAATCCAGTACACTGTCATGGGTACTGGACGCCCCCTTGTACTGGTTCATGGCTTTGGTGCTTCTATTGGACATTGGCGGAAAAATATCCCCGTTTTAGCAGCCAGTGGCTACCGAGTTTTTGCTCTTGACCTTTTGGGATTTGGTGGTTCTGATAAAGCTCCGTTAAATTATACTGTAGAACTGTGGGTGGAATTGCTCAAGGATTTTTGGACAGCACACATTACTGAACCTGCTGTATTTATCGGGAACTCGATTGGTGCACTTTTGAGCTTAACAGTGGTGGCGGAACATCCGGAAATAGCTGCAGGTGGCGTTTTGATTAACTGTGCAGGTGGATTAAGCCATCGATCGCACGAGTTGAACCCGCCGTTACGCATCGTGATGGGAGCTTTTAACTCTTTGGTGCGATCGCGCATCACCGGAGCACTTGTCTTCAACCGCATCCGTCAAAAAGCCCAAATTCGCCGTACTCTATACCAAGTTTACCGTAACCGGGAAGCCGTCACCGATGAATTGGTAGACTTACTATATGCTCCTTCTTGTGATCCAGGAGCGCAACAAGTTTTCACCTCTATCCTCACTGCACCTCCCGGTCCTTCTCCAATAGAACTTTTGCCCAAAGTCGCCCGCCCATTGCTGGTGATATGGGGTGCAGATGACCCTTGGACACCAATCACTGGGGCAAAAATTTACGAAAAAGCACGGGAAAGTGGCAAAGATATCCAAATTGTACCAATTCCAGGTGCTGGACATTGTCCTCATGATGAAGTGCCAGATGTTGTCAATCAGCAGATTTCGGACTGGTTATCGTCTTTGTAAATTTCAAGAGAAACTTGGTTTTCTAAAACTGAGTTTCTTGATCACTACGCCTATTTAAGTGAAATCATAAAATTATGGTTCAAACAATACAAGCAAAAGATATTAATCTTGCTCACTTAAGCGAAAAATTTGGGCTAGAACGTATAGAGGACGAACAATTTTTCCGAGACTGGCAGGATAATTTGCCTGAACTCAGTGACTTAGAAAAGCAACTTGTTGACGAAGTTAAGGGTGAGTTTTTTCATTTATCTCAATATGAAATTCTGGAACCTGTCGTTAAAATGGTTGTACTATCACCTTTATTAAAGCTGGCAGGTTTTTATCGTCCGCCTTTTTACATTACTGCTGAAAAGGGGATAGAAATTGTATCCGAAGATGAAGGCACAATCGTACGCGGGCAAATAGACATTTTGGTATTTCATCCTCCGTTTTGGATCATTACGATTGAAGCAAAACGCGCACAATACTCCCTAGAGGCAGCAATTCCTCAAGTTCTGGCATATATACTTGGCAGTCCTGATTCTAGAAAACCCGTGTTTGGTTTTCTAACCAATGGTAGGGAGTTCCAATTTCTTAAATTGACCAAGAAAGGGGTATACTCACATCTTGCACCTAACCGAACAAACCCGTAAAAGGCAAATAAGGAGTACAA
>NZ_CAWPKW010000327.1:0-32201 GCF_963888615.1 Brasilonema octagenarum UFV-OR1
GTTCCCCCAAAGTCTGCCGGGGGAAGCAACCCAAGCGGCGAGCTTTGACCGTTGTAGCAAGTGGCGTGATTTTGGATTGCTTCCACAGGAGTTATCCGGGGGCTTGTACCATCAAGGAATCATTGGTCATTCTAAGGCATTCGTATCTAAACAACTTACCAAGCAGTTGTCCAATTGACATTTTCTTTTTATTTACGATACAGTATCGTAAATAAAAAACTTCTTTATTCATTAAACAACAGAAAACAGCATGACCAGCCTCCCGACTCAGCGATTTGCTTGGCGAACCCCGAAAGGAAAGCTCCCGTTACCTCCTGGTCGCTTCGGTTTGCCCATTGTTGGCGAATCCATCAGCTATTTGCGCGATCCAGCCCGTTTTATGAACCAGCGACAAAAACAATATGGAACAATTTTCAAAACTCATCTGTTTGGTCGTCCAACGATTGTTTTAATTGGAGCTGATGCAACTCGTTTTTTGTTCACCAATGAAAGTCAGCGATTCGAGATGACCAATACTCCAAGTTTTGAGGTGTTACTGGGAGCAAACTCAATTGGAGTAAAGACGGGCACTGCTCACCAAATACTTCGTAAGCAGTTGTTCCAAGCCTTTGAGCCAAGAGCATTAGCCGAGTACGGTACGACAATAGAAGATATGACCCGTCGTTATCTGCATAAATGGGAACGCATGGGAACATTGACTTGGTATTGCGAACTGAAAAAATATACGCTGGATATTGCCTGTAAGTTGTTCGTGAACGTTGAGACTGCCTCAGATGAAAACCTGGAAAAAGTTTATCAGACTTGGAGTGACGGGCTGTTATCCATTCCGATTCGATTTCCTGGGAGCAAGTTTGATCGTGCGGTTCGTGCGCGTGAGCAGCTTCTTGCGCTGATTGATGAAATGATCAACCAACGCCAACAACATCGAAACTCTAATCAGGATGTTTTGAAAATTCTATTGCAGGCGCAGGATGAAGAGGGTAATCGTCTGAGCTTGGAGGAAGTGAAGGATAACGTGTTGGGAATGCTCGTTGCTGGACACGAAACCTTAACTTCAGCACTCACATCCTTGTGTTTATTGCTTGCTCAACATCCAGAAGTGCTACAAGCAGCCCGTGCAGAACAAGAGCAACTAGGGTTGACACAACCGCTAACGCAGGAATCTCTCAAGCAAATGACTTATCTGGAGCAAGTGCTAAAAGAAGTTTTACGAATGGCACCTCCAGTAGTTCGCAGTGGTTCACGGAAAGTGCTTGAGTCCTGCGAGTTCGGTGGCTATCTCATCCCGCAAAGTTGGGATGTGTTTTACCAGATCCAGGAAACTCATCAAGACCAGAATGTCTATGCTCAAGCTCAACGATTTGACCCAGAGCGTTTTGCACCTGATCGAGCCGAGAACAAACAAAAGGTTTTTAGCTATATTCCGTTCGGTGGTGGAATTCGAGAATGTTTAGGTAAAGAGTTTGCCAGATTGGAGATGAAGGTGTTTGCGGCGTTGTTGATTCGTGAGTATCACTGGGAATTACTCCCTGGACAAAATCTAGAGCGTGTTGTGCTACCGTTCTCCCGTCCTCATGATGGCTTAAAGGTGAAATTTTGGCGACGTGAAAGCGGGAGGGTTTGATATGCATAATTTGGAGAGTTGACTAAAGACTGTAACGATCCCCATAAAGTCTTAAAATATTGTTAACATCTACCAAATCCCAACCTTCAATCTAAATAAGTACCACCCCGGAACTATAATTATGGCTATCGGCTACGTTGCGCTCGTACTCCATGCACATCTGCCCTTCGTTCGTCACCCAGAAAGTGATTATGTGCTGGAAGAAGAATGGCTCTATGAAGCCATTACCGAAACTTACATTCCTTTGCTGCGAGTCTTTGAAGGCTTGAAGCAAGACGGTATTGACTTTAAAATCACGATGAGCATGACACCTCCTCTTGTGTCAATGCTACGCGATCCTGTGTTGCAAGAACGCTACGACGCTCATTTAGCCAAACTTGAAGAACTTATAGAACTGGAATTCGAGCATAATGTCCACAATGGTCATATTCGTTATTTAGCCGAGCATTACGCCAGTGAGTTCAAGGCGATACGAGAAGTTTGGGAACGCTACAACGGGGACTTAGTCACAGCTTTTAAGCAATATCAAGACACTAACAATTTAGAAATCATTACCTGCGGTGCTACCCACGGCTACCTACCACTGATGAAAATGTACCCACAAGCTGTGTGGGGACAAATAAAGGTAGCTTGCGAACACTACGAAGAAAACTTTGGTCGTCCACCCAAAGGCATTTGGTTACCAGAATGCGCCTACTATGAAGGTGTTGACCGAATGTTAGCCGATGCAGGGTTGCGCTACTTCCTGACCGATGGACATGGTATTCTTTATGCCCGTCCCCGTCCACGATTTGGTACCTATGCCCCAATTTTTACAGAAAGTGGCGTTGCTGCGTTTGGTCGAGACCATGAATCTTCTCAGCAGGTATGGTCTTCTGAGGTTGGCTATCCTGGTGCTGCAGAATACCGCGAGTTTTACAAAGACTTGGGCTGGGAAGCAGAATATGACTACATCAAGCCCTACATTATGCCCAATGGTCAGCGGAAAAATACGGGCATTAAGTATCACAAAATTACAGGTCGTGGCTTAGGACTGTCAGATAAGGCACTCTACGACCCTTATTGGGCACGGGAAAAAGCTGCAGAACATGCTGCTAATTTCATGTATAACCGAGAGCAGCAAGTAGGAAATCTTCATGCTATGATGAACCGTCCACCAATTATTGTTTCTCCCTACGATGCTGAGTTATATGGACATTGGTGGTATGAAGGTCCTTGGTTCATTGATTACCTGTTCCGCAAGTCATGGTATGACCAAAAAACCTATGAAATGACCCATTTGGCAGATTATCTGCGGGCAAATCCAAGTCAGCAAGTTTGCCGTCCTTCGCAATCGAGTTGGGGTTATAAAGGATTCCACGAGTATTGGTTGAACCACACAAATACGTGGATTTACCCACACTTGCATAAAGCCGCAGAACGGATGATTGAAATAGCAAAGCGGGAACCAGAGGATGAGTTGGAATGGAAAGCGTTGAACCAAGCAGCGAGGGAACTGCTGTTGGCGCAGTCTTCCGACTGGGCGTTTATTATGCGAACGGGAACGATGGTACCTTATGCTGTCAGAAGGACGCGATCGCACCTCATGCGCTTTAACAAACTTTACGAAGACGTTAAAATCGGCAAAATAGACAGCGGTTGGCTGGAAAAGGTCGAATATATGGACAATATTTTCCCTAGTATCAACTACCGAGTGTATCGTCCATTGTAGTAGCGAAACGGAAATCATAGGTTAGGCAGGTGAGAGCATCCTCACCTGCTGGTGCAAAGCCAAAATTTCTTTTCCATTGTCCACATCGTCTAAGCGTTGTGCTTTTTATTGTGCAGCATCTTTCCTAATCATTTAGTTTTCACTGAATCTTTCTTTTCTTCCTGAAAATCTGTTACCTCACATTCAGCAAGCAGTTCATCTACATTTTCAGGAAAGTCAATATTACTAACTTTTTTTGCAAAAACCTGATAACAATCGTTTTTATCCCCTTCTTTACGCGGGAATCCTAACCAAATAATGATAATAATTTTTTGTTCTTTAAATGCCCTAAAAAATAATCTATATCGGGCAGGTAGCCCCATTTTCTTCAGACGACCATACTTGTGTAAAGGCTTGTGTAATATAAAATGAGATGCAAAAGGGTCTTGAGTGATTTTTTCTTTAATACCAATATTCAAGCCCTTTAGTAGCTTTACATCTGCATGAGTCATAAACTCTTGTTTAGATAACTCAGTTTTTAAAGTACGAACCCGATGAGACAATTGTACCCATTGCTTATCAAACAATGGGTAGAAAAATATTCTCCATCCATCAGATGTGAATGAGTTCATGCATCCAAAACAACATCACAAAGTAGCTCATCCATTTCGTCGCTCATTTCTTTCGTATAAGCAACGAGTTGCTCAGGATTTGTAATAGCATCTTTCATCAAAAAGTCGAGGAACAGACTCATCATAATAGATTCTGTTTCATCTACCTCCTCAACTTCATCAGTGTCTAATTGCACTAAAAAGGTATTTTTAGACAAGACTTGCACATAACCTGAAGTATTAACTAAATGAGGATGGTCTTTAGAAAAAGCACGAGGTAAGCGAAAACCATCTTGCGTGCCTATCTTAGCAGAAGCTATAGGATAGGTCTTGTCGGTCATCTAAGTATGCTCCTTTATAAAGGCAATTCATCTTATTATAACATTTCTTATAATCAAGTCAAACAAACATAAAAAAGACAGGTCAAACACCTGTCCTATGACTGATAATTTGGCTCTGAATTTAGAAATTCATTTCTGCAGCTTGAACTTTTTCAACCTGCTTCTTCTTGAGGACAAGCATAACTTGAGCCAACATAACAAGTGCGACAAATGCAATCATCCATTGAACTCTGCTAGCATCTTGTAACACAATTTCCCCATCATCTTGACCAAATCCACCAACGTTTGGATTATTGGTCAAAGGTTCATCTTTTTTGACCACTTGTCCTTCAGAGACAATCAATTCTGGTCCAACGGGTATGGTGTCAACTACTACGTCCCCAGATTCAGGTTGGATGCTGAGTTCGTACTTGACGTTACCATCTTCATCTTCTGTTTTGGCAATCTTGCTAATTGTACCAGCAGCAGAAGCGGTGTATACGGTGTTGTTGCTCTTTTGGCCAGTGGGGTAAACTTGTCCGCGTCCACGGTTACCACCTACGTGAACAGCGTACTTACCAAAGTTAATGTTCTTGTCAGTTGCAGGGTTAGGAGAAAGCACTGGGAAGACGATTTCCTGATATTGTTCACCAGGTAACGGTCCAATGATGACAACGTTTTCTTTGTCTTCGGTGTAGGGTTGGTAGAATAAACCCTCGATTTCTTCCTTCCACTCCTCGGGAATGCGTTCTTCAGGAGCAATCTTGAAGCCTTCTGGTAGCATCAGCACAGCACCGACATTTAAGCCAGCTTTAGAACCATCGGCACCCACCTGCTGTACGCTTGTATCGTAGGGAATTTTTACCACGGCTTTAAATACCGTGTCAGGCAGAACAGACTGGGGGATTTCAACTTCGGTCTTCTTTGCTGCTAGGTGACAGTTGGCGCACACAATCAGCCCTGTCGCTTGGCGAGGGCTTTCGGGGTAGGTTTCTTGTGCCCAAAAGGGATATGCTGAAGCTGCTTGAGGTAGAACTAGATCACTGGTGAAGAAAAATGTCACTGTGGCGATCGCTACGAGCAAGGTTTTGATAATTGTTCCAGCACTGCGAGTTAAACTCGCTGTTTGACAAACATTTCTCATCTCTATAAGGACAACTAGGACAACGATTCTCTGATATTAGTCATTAGTGAGCCAGCACGGCGCAGGAGGGTTTCCCGACCTAGGTGAGTGCGTAAGCGCAAAGCGCACGCCAAGGGCGAACGCGAAGCGTCTCCGTTCGGCCTCAAGCCGTGCCCGAAGGGCTCAGGAGATACCCGAAGGGTCAAGAGTCATTAGTCATTAGTCAAGAGTCAAATTTCGACTCCAAACTATAGACTATGCACTGATTTCATCAGTGAACAGCCTTTTCAGTAAACAGTGAAGAATTATCAAGCCAAGATGAGCTGATAACTGATAACTGATAACTGATAACTGTTAACCCCACCAAGGTTCTTCGCCTGTACGGAAGTCAGTTTCCGTCCATTGAGTCAGGATGATTTTGTCTTCTTCGGTTTTTGCATGACTCAAAGCTAAAGATAGCGGTGCTGGACCTCGAACTACTTTACCAGTAGAGTCGTACTGTGAACCATGACAGGGACACTTAAACTTGTTCTCTGCTGCGTTCCAAGGAACAACACAACCTAAGTGCGTGCAAACGGCGTTAATTCCGTAATCAGTAATCGCCTCTTTGCTATCTACAACAATATAAGTAGGGTCTCCCTTAAGTCCTTGAACCAGAACGCGATCGCCTACATTATGACTTTCCAAAAAGTTGCTAACACTGACATCGTTACCCAGCTCGTTTTTTGCCGTTGTACCACCTCCAGCCCCACCGCTTGATGGAGGAATAAAATAGCTGACAACGGGATACAATGCTCCCAGAGCCACTCCGGTTACAGTTCCAAATGTCAGAAGATTCATGAATTGACGACGCCCCATATCGGGCACGTCCATTGATTCAGAAAATTGAGCCATAACCTACGCGTTCTTTGTGTATTTTGTTAACAAATATGACTTGAGTTTTTCATTAAGAAACTCTTGTCTGACTGAAAAGGATAATGCCCACAATGATGCTAGGATGCTTTGTGCAAAAATCTTTCCAGCATCTTTCTTAGTAGGATTACATTTCTTTATAGTCCTATCATACTTGAGTCATGGAACTTAACATCATAACTAAATGTAAAAATATTTGAGAAAATATATGACGGGACAGGAATTACGCCAACTGTTGCTTGATAAGTGGGGACGCTCTTATGATGTCCAGTTGCGTCGGACACAGGGTAAAATATTCTTACAAGTTATGTGGAAATATTTAGAGCAAGTGTCTTTCCCATTAAATGAGGTAGAGTATCAAGAGCATCTCGATAGCATCGCCAACTATCTCAATGGTTTAGGTGGTGAAGCACAGGTAAGAACATATATTAGAGAAACACGAGAACGTCCACGACTTGGTAAAGCTGTGAGCATTGCGTTAGATTTAGGTGAACGCGCTGCGGAGTGGTTAATCGAGTAGTTGTAAAGACTTTCACCAACTATGGCGAAACCTAAGACAGAAAAATGAGGAGATTGTCAGAAAATTCTTTTACCCAAAGTTACCGTAACCTTCGTAGCGAACTGCCTCTAAACTAGAAGCACCGCCTGAGAGTGTACCTGCACCTTTGGCGATCGCTCTTTCAATATTCTCATTAGGTAAACCCGCCGCTTTTGCTTTTTCTATTGCCGTACGCAGTTGAAAATTTGCTGCTGGATCTGGAACCCCACTTCTTGCCGCCACAATAATAGCACGCGACCACTGGGTAAAAGTCTTACCCTTTTTTGCATCCACAACTGCTTTTTGGCGTTTAATATTTGCCCACTTACTGTGTCCTGCCATATTCGGAACTTAACAATACTATCTACTCACCAGATACGATATAGCTAGATTCTAGCTTTTACATCGTTTTTGGTTTGTGTGAGATTTCAAAATTTCTGCCCACCTAGTACCGCAAGGCGGAATTCAAAATTCAAAATATGCCCTGCGGGCACGCTACGCGAACAAAATTCAAAATGCTTGAAATACAAGGCTTTTGGGTGTATGAAATGGTAGCTTTATTTCCGCCATTGTGTACTAGTGGTTTGGCAACCCAAAAATGCGCTTGTAAAGCTTAGGGAAAGGGGAAAGGTTAAAGCCAAAGGGATTAAAAAACCTTCCCCTGTTCCCTATTCCCTGTTGCCTGTTTTCTATTCACAAAGGAAAAGCTGCCTCTTGTGTCTCAGGCGTTAACACAGTCGTCTGTGCATGTTGGCGAAGTAACTCTGCTGCGGTGTTTCCATCGCCCTGCACGAATGCGTTAATGATTTGCTGATGTTCCTTTACAAAACACAGCGGATCAATTTTATTTTGGCTCAATTCTAACTTAATGCGAGTCCAAGCTTCAAAATTTAATGAATCCCACGTGTGCAATAAGACACTATTACCTGATGTCTCAACAATAAGTCGATGAAACGTTGCATTTTGCCGTGCCAGTACCTTCAAGTCCTTTGCTAAAGCTGCATCTCGAAATACCACTTGCACAGTCTGAAGTGGCTGAGGATTGTTGTGAAACTTAGGCGCTGATAACCGTGCTGCCAATGCTTCGAGTTCTCCTCGAACTTGATAAGACTCCTGCATCTCATGCAAACTCACCTCCCGCACTCGCGTTCCCCGGTAGGGTTGACTATCCACCAGCCGCATCGCTTCTAGTTCGCGCAGTGCTTCCCGAACTGGTGCTTGACTTGTCTCCATATCTTTAGCAATCTGTAATTCTACCAATCGCTTACCAGGTTCATAAGTGCCGTTAAGGATGCGCTCTATGAGTACCTGCTTGACGCGATCGCTCATGCATTCACGCTTCATTTTCATTTTCCAACTTTTTTTTCTTCTCTTTTCTACTTGACTTTGATTATAGATTATCGATAAATTGAAGTGAAGTTAGCGATTATCGATAATCTATAAGAAAAAAAGCACCACGATATGTACAGAAGATGACCAAAACTAAGGATTTCGAGGTTTCGAGGTGCAGGGAGGGGGGGACGTAAACTCTTCGTCCCCTACACCGTTCGGCTGAGCGCTCACCTTGGCGTTGCCCTTACACCCCCTCATTTAAATCTACAAATTTATACGTAAATGGAGTGATCTTCTGTGAAAAGTGTTAACCAGTATTCCAAGAGTGCATCTACTCATAGAACTAGCCAAAACCCTTTAGGGCGTGGTTTAGTCTTGATAATGGCAATAACCTGTGGAACTGTCGTCGCTAACTTATATTACAACCAACCTCTGTTGGTGGTGATTGCCGAAAGCTTTCAAGCTCATAGCCATGCGACTGGGTGGATTCCCATGTTGACTCAAATTGGTTATGCTGTAGGGCTTTTCCTGCTTGTTCCACTGGGCGACTTGATGGAGAGGAGAAGGTTAATTTTGATGATGCTGGTGTTGACATCTGTAGCGTTGGGAGCAGCAGCAGTATCACTCAACCTTGCTTGGTTGCTAGTGGCGAGTTTGGCGATCGGCATAACCAGTGTTTCGGCTCAGTTGATAATTCCTTTAGCAGCACAACTGGCAAAACCAGAGCAGCGGGGAAGAATTGTTGGTACGGTGATGAGTGGGGTGTTGATAGGAATTCTTTTGGCTAGGACAGTCAGCGGTTTTGTGGGGGCAAGTTTGGGCTGGCGGGCGATGTATTGGCTGGCGAGTGGATTGATGATTGTTCTGGCTGCTGTTTTATCACGAATGCTGCCAAAAAGTCAACCGTCGCTGCGAGTTTCTTATCCTCAATTGGTTGGATCTTTATTCAAGTTGATACAACAGCAGCCTATTTTACGTGAAGCATCTCTTGCAGGGGCGATGTCCTTTGGAGCCTTCAGTACTTTTTGGAGTACTCTTGTTTTCTTTTTAGCACAGCCACCTTATCACTACGGTAGTGAAGTGACGGGGTTGTTTGGGCTGGTTGGTGTGGTAGGAGCGGCAGCGGCTCCTGTTGCAGGTAAGATAGCAGATAAAAGGAATCCCAAGATAACTGTGGCGTTGGGTCTTTCGATTACAACCTTGTCATTTCTCATTTTGTGGGTGTTTGGTTACCACATCCTGGGGCTAATTGTCGGGGTTATTCTTCTGGACTTGGGTGCGCAAAGCACACATATTTCCAACCAGGCAAGAATTTTCAGTTTACCTTTAGAGTTTCACAGCCGTTTGAATGCGCTTTATATGACCTTTTCCTTTATGGGAGGGGCGTTGGGTTCGTTCCTTGGTGCATATGCTTGGAGTCGTTGGCAATGGCATGGGGTTTGTGCGATCGCACTGCTGATGCTAGGAGTGGCTTTTGTTACGTTTATTAAGCGGCGGCGTCAACAACTAGGGGTGTAAGGGGATAGGGGGAGCCAGTGCTCGGCTAGGGTTTCCCGACTTGAAGCACCTGGCGTTGTAAGGGTGTAAGGGGAGCCAGTGCTCGGCTAGGGTTTCCCGACTTATTGCAAGAGCGTCTTCGCAGGAGTTAGCACCTGGTGAGACCAGCGCTCCAAAGAGCGCTGGCTCCTCTGCGTTCTGGAGCGCCTCTGCGGTTTTTTAATTATTTAATTATTTAGATTCAACCGGAAACGATATCATGCGTGTTACTCTGCGGGCACCCAAGCTGCTTGTTTGACAAGCGATTGCGCAGAGCCCACGCTAACGCGAACGCACTGCCTTGACAATCGCATCAGCGTCAATTTTTGCTGTATGAAGTAGTTCTTCTGGAGTACCCGATCCGGGCATATCCTGCACTGCCAGCTTGACTAGGTTCAGCGCCAATTCACCATAAGCAGGAGCGCTCCCCGTACCCACAAAAGCATCAAGGACTGCGGCACCTAGTCCACCCTCACTCCAGTGGTCTTCTACTACAACGAGTTTACCACCTGCTGCAAGGGTTAGGCGTTACTTGTCAACAACTTACGATTAAAAGCCCCCAGGCATGGTACTGAGGACTTGTGACTATGGTTAACGATCCATTTCTTCCAATACTAGCGACATCATATTTTGTAAAACCCTTTCTAAAGCAGGAGTTTAGATTATAAGAATTTGTATTGATAAATACAGTATTCACGAATTAATTCATTTTGAAATATTAAATTTTTTCTGTTTTCCTTGACTAAATTGTCAAGTCGAATATTTCCCGCTCACTACCCTAAAAATAAAAAAAAACCCACACTTAATGGGTGCGGGGGAGGTACCTATAGAGGTAAGGAACCCTATAACGAATAATCAACCTTTATTTCTTCCAATACTAGCGATGGCACATTTGTAAAACTCTTTCTTCAGCAGGAGTTTAGATTACAAAAGTTTGTATTGACGAATACGACACTGTGGAGTTTCCAATTAAAAATCCCCCAGCGACTGTCTGGACGTGAATTTTGAAATAGTTGTATAAAAGTCAATCAATTGACCTTGATATTAATATCAATTGATTGACATTAACGAGACTGAAAAGCACTCGAAAATCCCCCACAACCTTATCGAATAATGGGGGAAAGAAAATGTAATGCGTAAGATGAGAAGATGAAAGGAGCTTATATCGAGAAGGCTAAGAAATATAGAGATGCAAAACGTTCCAAATGTTAGGAAAACCCTATACCCACAACTTACGATTAAAAGCCCCCAGACCACCTATTGAAAATTTTCGACAAACATTCATAACTCATTTCTTCCAATATTAGCGGGATTGTATTTGTAAAACCCCTGTCTATTGTAGGACTTTCACTTACAAAAGCTTGTGTTGACGAATACAACACATAGGAGTTTTTCCGAGCGTAAATGACCACACCAAAATAAAACCCTGTACTCAACAGGTACAGGGAAGGAACCGATGGAAGAAAGGTTCCCAGTGCTTTTTTGGAAAGCTATGTCGTATTATTAATCCTCTATTTCTTCCAATCTTAGTAAGATCGTATTTGTAAAAACCCTTTCTAAAGCAGGAATCCCTCGTTACAAAAAGTTGTGTTGACTAATACATTTATGGTTCAAATACACATTACACTTATACAGGAAATTATTGATGTTACTGGTGCTATTGCCATATAAAAAATAAAAAGCCCCCAAGGTAACTGGGGCTTTTTGATGTTGTCATCTTGAAATTGATGATACTCTCAATACTAGTGAAGTCGTATTTGTAAAAACCCTTTCTAAAGCAGGAATTGAAATTACAAAAAACCCTTTCTAAAGTAGGAATTGAATTTTGAAATATTTGTATACTCTTTTAATACTAGAGGTATCGTATTTTTTAATTGTTTATGTAACTCGTATAAGCTGTGTAATAACTGCAACAAGCGTATCAATTTCAAAAGGTATATAAATAACCTCCTGAAACCCAGCATCCGTTGCTGTATTAAACTCTTCTGGACACATATAACTTGTAATCGCCACAGCAGGAATAAATCCTCCTTCCTTGGCTTCTTTGTTTCTAATGAAGCGAATTAGTGAATAACCGTCCTTCTTAGGCAGTCTGATCTCGCTGATTATAACATCAGGTCTCCACTCTTCTATGACTTGTATGGCATTATCCACAGATCTTGCCATTTTCGTTTTTGCAAAACACTCTTCAAAAATAACCCTAACTAGCCACAAGCAATCGTCATTATTACTTACCACAAGTACCCGTAAACCATCAAGAGATGACGGTTGATTTTGAAGTGTTTGTTCAAAAAGCATTAACATGACATTTATTTATATTGCTTAGAATTTACACCTGCTTGACGTTGGGAGTCAGTACGGTTTCGCACATTAAACCCCGAAGAGCAAAGCTTTTAGAGAGGGGACGCGTGAATACATAAAAAACTGGTTTTGTGCTGACCGCTGTTGACTACCGCTAGCTCTGTTTACTTAACAATCGAGCGTACTCGTTTTTGGTGATGGAATAACATTCACAAGATACATCGAGCAAGTGTTCCCGATTGAGGATGGTAATATGTCCACGCCTGTAGGTAATGATTCCGGCTCGGCTAAGGATGCCAGCAGCCACTGTGACACCTGAGCGGCGACAGCCTAGCATTTCACCAATAAATTCTTGAGTTAGCAGGAATTTATCAGATTGCATACCGTCAGAAACTATCAACAGCCAACGGGCAAGTCGTTCTTCTATCGTATGCACGCGGTTGCAGACTGCTGTTTGTGTGACTTGGGTGAACAGTGCTTGAGTATAACGCAATAGCAAACGTTGAAGTTCAGAGCCTCGGTTGAACTCCGCTATGAGTGGCAAAGCCTTCATCTTCATACCACCGTCGGCAACCTGCACAAATGCAGTTGTGGTTGTCGTGTTGCCGCCCCAAATTACAGGAAGACCCACCATGCCATCATTGCTCACTATACCAACTTCAACGGTCGATCCGTCTTCAAGGTTAGAGACTAAAGAAATTATTGCCTGATGGGGAAAATAGACATGTGTTATCGGTTCGCCTACTTCGTAGAGGATTTGCTTATTTTTAAATTCGACTCGCTCTAAGTGGGGAACTAGACGTTGATACTCAGCCGCTGAAAGTGCGGCAAGTATTTGATTTTCTATTGGTGGATTAGGCGAGTTTGATACTGACATTGAGAACCCTTAAGCGCAACTGTACTTTGAAAAGCAACTGATGGTAAGGCACTTGCCTTGAAATAAAATACCAGCCGTCAAACCTAGATCCCTCGTTACCAACCCGTCAACCTGAAATACGGCTGGTATTTTATTTTTACGGTCTCCCCTAACTTGAGAGTTGCCTAAAACTAGTCTCAATATGTCAAAAGGTGGCTTTTGTTTATCAACACGGTGTTCAAAAATAGTGATACTAATTTGGAAATGTCAGAGTTAACTATTTTACGTAGTATAAAAGTCAATAAATTGACATTAACTGGACTGAAAAGCACTTGAAAATCCCCACAACCTTGGATAATTGGGGCAATGCGTAAGATGAGAAGACGAAAGGAGCTTATATCGAAAAGGGTATGAAATATAGAGATGCAAATCGTTCCAGACTTTAGGCAACGCTATATCCGCAATTTGCGATTAAAAGCCCCCAGACCACCTATCGAAATTTTCGACAAATAGTGATAACTCATTTCTGACAATATTAGCGGGATTGTATTTGTAAACCCCCTGTCTATTGCAGGAGTTTAGATTACAAAAACTTGTGTTGACGAATACAACACATAGGAGTTTTTCCGACCACAAATGAGCACACCTCAAATCTTGATTATCTCGTCTGACCTACGCCGAATATTAACTGCTCATTACCTTAAAAAAACCCACACTTATGGGTGCGGGGAAAATGTGCCGATTGAGGAAATGAACCTTATACCAAAAGGTCATCCTCTGTTTCTTCCAATACTAGTGAGGTCGTATTTGTATAACTCTTTCTAAAGTACGAATCGCTCGTTACAAAAAATTGTGTTGCTCAATACATTTATGGTTGAAATAGAAATTACACTTATGTAGGAAATTATTGATGTTACTGGTGCTGGTGAACTGGACGGTAACAGCTTTACTTATTCGTGTTCCTAAACACATCCAAATTTTATCGAAATTGAACTTTTGACAGAAGAGATATCTTTTCATCACAAATAAATTCTAAGAAGCATTGCTCCTAACGCTGGTTGGCTATTAAGTAAAGTTGCTAGTTAATAAAAACCCCCCAGTTGCCGTGGGGGTTTTTATTTTTTTTTGAGGTAACAGTTTTTCTTATTTGTGTTTATGAATACACCCAAAAATTACCGTAACAGAACTTTTGACAGAAGAGATTATCACCCCATCAAAATAAGCTTCTAAGAAGCAAGCGGTACTAGTGACTAGCCATAGCCATAGCAACACAGGAATTAAAAACCCACAGGTCATCATCTGTGGGTTTTACTTTTTGAAGTTGTGCTAGGTCTATGTTTTTTTGGCTACGCTAAGGTAGGTCAAGCTGAAAAGATTCTTGTATTCCTGATTACATCAAAATTTTCCCAAAAGGTAAACTTTCGACTTTAACACCAAAATCCCCATAAAAATACCCTCCCCCTTCATCGTCGCGAAGTTCTAAGGTATAAAACACATATAAGTACTCAACGCGCTAATCCCAGACAACAAAAAACCCCCATAACTACATCGGTAATGGGGGATATGAGGGTAATATGAGAGAAATAAGAGTGTCCCAAACGTTAGGAAAACATTTCAACTATGCCCGCAACTTACGATTAAAAATCCTCAGACGTGGTACTGAGGAATTGAGACTAAGATTCAGAAGTCATTTCTTCCAATATTAATGGCATCGTATTTGTAAAACTCTTTCTTCAGCAAGAGTTTAGATTACAAAAGTTTGTGTTGACTAATACAGTACTATACAGTTTCCAATTAAAAACCTCCACAACCTTATCGGGAAGCGGAGGGACAATGTGTTGGTTAAGAAGATGAAAGGAGCTTATATCGAGAAGGGTATGGAATATAGAGATGTAGAACGTTCCAGACGGAACGAAAAACGTCTCAGCTTGAGTTCGCAACCTACGATTAAAAACTCCTGAGCTGCTACTGAAAACTTTCGACAAACATTAAGAACTTATTTCTGACAATATTAGCGGGATTGTATTTGTAAAACCCCTGTCTATTGCAGGAGTTTAAATTACAAAAGTTTGTATTGACGAATACGACACTCTGGAGTTTCCAATTAAAAATCCCCCTGGGACTGTCTGAACGTGAATTTTGAAATACTTGTATACTCTTTTAATACTAGAGGAGTCGTTTTTTGTAATTGTTCTAAAGTTAGAACTTAAGTTACAAAAGCTTGTGTTGACGAATACGACACAGTGGAGTTTTTCCTACCGCAAATGACCACACCAAAACCTTTACAATCTCAGCACAAAAAACCACCTCAGTTATGTCCAAGGTGGTGATGAAATTGACGATATTCCCAATACTAGTGAGGTCGTATTTGTAAAACCATTTCTAAAGTAGGAATTTAAATTACAAAAAACTGTGCCAGTAGGTAGGTATGATTAAATCGAACCATATTAACTTATGTAAAGTGCCATAAACGCTTTAAAAATAAAAAAAAACCCCTGCCATCAACTCACCTAAATCCCCAAACTCACTCTAATGTTCTGCACAATTACCTCTAGTGGCTCAGAAATATCCACCGTAACCGCACCAGATGGCTCCTCAAGAGCATCAAACTGACTTTTAAGAAGTTTTTCACCCATAAAGTGACCATGACGCATCTGTAGCCGCTTTTGAATCAACTCAAAAGACCCCTTGAGGTAAACCAGGATTACGCGTTCCTCATCCAAAACCAAAACCTCGCGATAGCTGGCTTTCAGCGCAGAACACGCCAGCACCATATTTTTATTCTCTTGCAACCACTGTTGTATTGCCTGTTGCAACGCCAGCAGCCAAGGCACCCTATCTAAATCATTTAGGGGGATACCATACCGCATTTTCTCAATATTTTCTGGCGAGTGGAAGGCATCAGCATCGCTAAATTCCCACTGTAAAGAGTCTGCCAACAGTTGCCCAATGCTGGACTTACCAGAACCAGAGACACCCATTACGAGAATTATCATATTTTTTATTGCAGACTAAGGAAATCAGGGAGAAAAGGAGGGAAAAGTTAATGTGAAATCACTCTTTTCCCTGACTCCCACACTCTTTCACTTGTCTGCTTGTCCTCTTACAAAAACTCACGCGGATCTGTCACATACCCAGTGATTGCGGAAGCTGCAGCGGTGAAGGGCGAAGCAAGATAAATTCCCGCTTCTTTATGCCCCATTCGTCCGGGGAAGTTGCGGTTCGTGGTGGAAACACAGATTTCTGGCTCGTTCATCCGCCCAAACGTGTCTTTGGGACCACCCAAGCAAGCAGCACAGGAAGGAGCAGCAGGTTCAATACAACCAGCTTCTAAGAAAATTTCTGAGAGGGTTTGCTCTTGGTACTTGATTTTAAACAAATCTTCGTAAACTTTTTGGGTAGCAGGGACTATGTATGTGGGAACCTTCACCTTGTGACCTTTAAGAACTTGTGCTGCATGGAAAAAGTCCTCTGTTTTTCCACCCGTGCAGGAACCGATATAAGCTCGGTTAATCTTGACATTGCTGCACTCTCGTGCTGTGGCACGGTTATCAGGGGAGTGAGGTTGGGCAACAACTGGTTCTAGTTTGGAAACATCGTAGTGATGCTCACTGTAGAACTTGGCATCTGAGTCTGTGTATACTGCCTCAAAAGGCTTATCGGTACGCGCCCGCACATACTCAAATGTGGTTTCATCAGGAGCAATGGTACCATTCTTGCCACCAGCTTCAATCACCATGTTACACAAAGTCATCCGTTCTTCCATCGTCATTCGTTCGACGGCTTCTCCTGTAAATTCCATCGTCCGATAGGTTGCGCCAGAGACGCTGATATCCCCAATAATTTGTAAAATCAGGTCTTTTGCCAACAAGTAAGGAGGCATTTCACCATTCAACACAAAACGCATGGTGGCAGGAACTTTGATCAACAGCTTGCCAGTCCCCATAATAAAACCAGCATCTGTGTTGCCGATACCTGTGGCAAATTGACCGAAAGCACCAGCGTTACAGGTGTGAGAGTCCGTACCAAATAAAACTTCGCCTGGGCGCGTATGACCCTCTTGGGCTAGGGCGACGTGGCAAACACCTTTGTAATCTGGGTTGGCTTTAAAGTTGGAAAGGTCAGTAATATCGTAAAAGTATTTTATACTTTGCTCTTTTGCAAAATCACGCAAAATATCAACGTTGCGGTTAGCGCGTGCGTCAGCCGTGAAAATATAATGGTCGGGAATTAACACGATTTTTTCAGGATCCCAGACTTTGGCGTCAGCACCAAACTCGCGTTTGAAAACGCCGATGGTTCCAGGACCACAAACGTCATGTGTCATTAAAAGATCAACATTAACCCAGATATTTTCCCCCGGTTCGACAACCGAACGACCAGAGGCTTTCGCCAAAATTTTTTCTACAAGGGTCATGCCCATAGCGATCGCGTTCTTTTTGTGCAAGGGTACAAATTCTATGCTACATGGCTGACCGTCTGTGAATCAAATTTTGACACGTAAATGTCCGAATATATCCTGCAATAGCCAAATGCAGAAATTCTTTGCTAACCTCTAACGTACAACAACAATCGAGTCTGAGAGATTAACTTGTGGATGTTATATTAGAGCGATCGCACCAACTCAAACAAGACCTCACTGATTTTGTCTATGACGCTGAAGGTGAACTTGCACAAGCATTGGAAAGCTATGCTGCGCTCAAGTCACGTCGTGGAAGCGGTGATAATTTTCAACAAGAACTGATTATTGACTCATTTCTTACAGAAGGGCAAGTTGGTGACTCCTCACCCTTAGATTTGTTTCTCCAAAGCGATCAAGAGTTGTCTGAGCTTGAGCGTGAACTGATTCAAAGTTGGCATCGCACTTTTAGTGGCTTATTTGCTATCACAAAAATCTTACCTGATGGCTTTGAATTAAGGAACTGGTTGACAGACAAATACTACACTGTCAAGCCAAACACCTCCCAGAAACTAAACGAAATGTCTCGATTGAAAGAAGGAGAAATTTTACTGACTCGCATTTCTCCTGTGACTGACAGTTACTGGACTTTCTTCAGTTCCTACACACAGATGGGTAAACTGGGGAAACCAAAACTAGCAGTAGCTATTGGTAATTTTAAAGATAATTACAAAGACAATCTTTATGGTGATGCTCCAGACTTGCTACAAGAAGCTTGGCAATCTGTAGGAATCTATCATCAGCAGTTTCTAGAGTTTTTTGGTACTGATGAAGTCACACTTCCAGGATACCAACTCAACAAAAAGATTGGTGAATTCCAAGAAATTTTAACGAAGAAACGTTTGGAAGAAGCAGGAATTGATCCTTCAAAATCATTAGGAGATGTCGCACAAGAAGCTGGTTTAGGAGAAGAAGAAATCAAAGCAGTTGCAGAAGAATTTGGTGCTGACTCCCAAACAGTTTCACAAATGTTTGAGAAGAAAAACAGCAGTAGTAAAATGGTGATGCCAAAAGTCGATTTACCTGCTGAACTGAAAAAAGCAGAACAGGTGACAACTATGTCTCATCCCCGATGGGGACAGATGTTTCTGCCAACGTACTCTAAAATCAAAACAATATTAGAAGCAGATGATTGGCAAAGTGTAGAAGGTGCCGAAAAACTGATTCGTTTTTATCTAGAAGATAAAAGTATTAATGCTTTCATTTGGCATCGCTTAGCCCAACAGTATCCAACGCAGTTAGAAAAAGTACTACAAACGTTTCTTAAACGACCAAATTTTCAACTTTCAAATGACTTGGATACACTCTTGCAAGAAAACAACAAACCCATAGAGCCAGAGTTACCAGAAATTGCCAGCGTACCAATACACCTGCATAATTTATTCCAAGAAGCTTTGATGGAAGTTAGTAAATCTAAGCCCAAAGGGAAGAGTCAAAAACAAACAACTAAGGGTTTTGGTAAGTGAAAGTTTCAACATACTAGGGGTGTAGGGGTATAGGCGTATAGGGGAGCCAGTACTGAAGGAGGGTTTCCCTCCGTAGGTATCTGGCGTGTGTAAGTGAATACAAGAGTCATCGCGAATTATTTTCTTTGCCTTACACCCTTACACCCTTATACGCTTATACGCTTACACAATGCCCTACGGGCATTGACGAATTTAAGCAATATCCTCGCGTTCCATGTATACAAACAGAAACCCAAAAACTATAGCTGGAACAACCCAACCAATCACTGGAACAAGGATGGAAGAGATATATGAAGCTGAGTACATAAAATATTCCTATCAAATCAAACGACAATTCAAAATGAGCTTACTGCAAATCTTGCATGATTTTTCAAATTCTAAAGATTTTTAACACAGCAGCTTGCAATAAAGTTGATTGTTCATACACCGAAAACTTCGTTTAGCTGCAAGTTAGGTAAGTCTGGAGGTATTACACTGCGCAGGATAGAGACTTTGTGGCTTTCCTGCTGAGTCGCCTTGTTCACAGCCATCGCCTCCAAGCGAATTTCCAAACACCCAAAAGGAACCCTCAGATGAGTGATTTCTTCCAAAACTCCAGCAGGGTTAAGCCGTAAATGTGTTAACCAACGCGGTTCATCTATCAACCCACGAGTTTGGCAATCCAAAATCCATAACTTCACAGCCACTTCATCAGCTACAGGCGCTAACTGGATGCGTATCCTCACAAATTTTCCAGAGATGAGTTCGCCTGATGACAAATGCAGTTGCGGAACTGGTAATGGTTCGGTGATTTCTGCTAAGACAGGTAAGCCAACAGATACATCTGATATTGATTCTTCTTTTTGTTTGGAAGGTTGATTTTTGAAAGTCTGAGGTTCGGTTTCATCGAATATATCTTCGACAACTATTTCGTGTACCAACCTAGCCGACAATACTTTCCCATCAAGGGAGTTTGGAGGTTGGGAAGATGGAGGAGTGAAGGAGTGAGGGAGTGCGGAAAGTTCTCCTTCCTTCGCTCCCTCCCTGCTATTATCGTGTAGATCCTCAGCATCTCCATGTTTTTGTGTTTTTTTGTTAACCTCATCAGACATCTGATCTTGGCTGGCCACAAAATAAATATCGTCGTCTTGGTTTTGCAAATTAATCGGTTCAGGCAAGGAATACCCTTGAGTATGCATCCACTTTATAATCAAGGGGGATATGTCGGGGTTACCTGTGGTGAACAGTTGCGAATTATGGGGAATGACTAATTTGACTAACGTGTCTTGGGGTTGTGCGTTGTCTTTTGCTGCATCTTCATCAAAAGATGAAATCTGATATTGTGTTTGTTCTATAACTGATTTTGCAGCATCCTCGTTATGAATCTCAGTTGTATCCTGCTGTTCGTCAACTGACTCATAACGCATGATGCCTTTTGTTTCATTCTGGGATAGTTTGACTCGTCTGAGGTAGGGTAAAGTTGTCTCCATCCTGATGACTTTACTTGTTATCTGCCTATTTGACTCCAAGTTTGGAGATGCTTCGCAAACAGCAGCAGGACTAATTATCCGATTTTGATGCTGAACAAAGCTTGGTAGTTGAGGCGAAACCGCTGCTGATTTAAGACGACGTAATGGCGGCTCAATTTTCGGTGGCAAAGATTTTTTGGGAGATGGCTGCAACAGATGTGATTTCGCTTTTGTTGGCGTTTTTACTAAATTGAAAAGTTGCAAATCTAGAGGTGTGGATAGTTTTGAGGATACTGGTTGATGTTCTATTGTGTCTAGTTCATTTTTTTTGGCTGTGGCGCTGATTGCCAGTAATTCTGTGACATCTGCTGTCATTGTGAAAAACTGGTTAGTTAACAATGTCGTTTTACCATCAACCGTAAGGATGCCATATAAACTGATTTCTCCCAAAATCAGCTTGGATTCACAATCAGCGGGAACCTCTATGGAACATCTGATCGGAAATGGTATGAACTTTTCGCTTAAGGATAGGCGCACTCGCCTGATGATTTTAGAATCTTGGGGTGAGCGCAGTTCTATTCTGATTTCTCCTGCATAGACTCTTTGATAATTTGATCTTAGGGGATGATCCAAATTCGTCGTTTCTTTTTCCTCTACACGCCCATTGATTGTGAGAGTTTGCCCCCAAGGAACAGTGTAAAAATCTTCCTGAAGTTTCAACACCAGCGGGGGTTCTAAGGTTTGATCACAAAAATCCTCAATTGCTGCTGCCAATTGAGAATCAGGTAAAGCAATCTCTATTAAGTTTTGTAAAATTTCCGATGTTTTCTCACCTTTGAGCCAAACCGGGCTAATCGGCTGCGAAATCATCGCTTCTTCAAGCAATTCATCGCTAAAGACAGGAAATTGCTCCTTATCGACTCTTGACAATCGAGTATCCTCCTGTTGTCGTCCCACCTCTATAACTACTATAGGTAGAACTTTCAACTGGATACAATGTTGCCAAGGTTGATCGACAAAGTGCGACATCAAGTCACCCGAACAACAGAACTCCCAAACTCCTGGCTTGAGATAACTAAAGGGAAGAAGTGCGATTAAGCCTTCAGAGTTTGTAGAACGCGATCGCTTTTGAATTCGCCGCTTCGGTGGAAACTCCATCGTTGAACTATGGGTGATCTGCACTTGCAAATCAGTATTAATCAGGTCAGAGCGAGCTAAAACTCTATACCGACCTTCTACAATTTCTATATTTGGGGATTCTATGGGACTCCAAGAGCGATCGCCCTGTTTCTGTATCAGAAATTGCCAGTGTTTCATGTTGAGTGATGCCCAGACTGTAGAGATGCGCTGGTTATACTAGGATTATCTTGCTTGCCAGTTTAACTCAGTAATTTCAAAAGTCATCACCTGATTATCTTGTTTTAATTAAAACACTGACGACGTTGGGATTACGTCTATGGAATGCCCGGATCTTTTCCTCTTGCAACGACGAGCGCCAATTTATCAGCTCAATCCCCTTAACAACAATGGCAGAGATTTCGGCACAGTTTCCTGATGTTTTGACTCTGGCGGCGACGGAGTTGAAAGACGAGGTGCACGGAGATGGTGTTCCTTCGACTGTTGTGAAATGGACTGGAGAAAATTGCCAAGTTTTACGACAAGGTGCAACGAAAATAAATCAGGGCAGTTTTTTATAACTTCGACACTACCGGATTTCATCTCAATTATGAAATTAAGGCAAGGGTGCATCAGAAGACAAAAGAAAGTTGGGAAAAATTAGAACGAGAAGTACATAAGTAGAAAGTTGACGATTTTTATAAAGCAGCCGACACAATCTTGCTCGGATTTTGCCCAAAAATCCTTATCTGAACAGTATTGGAAGCTGGCAAATTTTGGTGAACACGGGAAATCTAAAATGCTTTATGCAAGAGATAAAGAGCTTTGAGGACTTCTGTATACTCAAACAAATAGTTTATTTGTACTAAATAATAATTATGTAGATACAATGAAGTGCGTACAAACAAAGAGAGAAAATTCAGATAATAAAATAGGCAAGCTGCTTCAGGATTTGAGCGAAAATCATCAAAAAGCGATGACAGATGCTTCAGAACTTCTCAAGAGCACAAGTCATTTTCTTGATGCTTCTGTTTGCACATCAGACAACTCTGGTGGTGCAACAGTCGAATCAAATCACCAAGCAATTCAGGATGGGTTAGTTCAATTGCTTAGCTTGCTTCCGTGAGATTAAAGAGGAAATCAACTAATAATTAAGTAGTTCAAACCAATGTTTTACGTAACTCAAGCTTCGGAAATCCAAGCAATTATAACCCAACTAACTTCGCATCAAATTCTCTGGTTAGATACAGAAGTTGCTGACTATGATACACCCTTTCCAAAACTATCTCTAATTCAGGTTTCGGTAGAACCATTAGATTTAGCTGGGGATAATGTTTATATATTAGATGTTTTTCAAAAGCCTGATGTCGTCAAATACTTTATCAATCAAATTATGGCAAATGCCAACATTGAAAAGGTATTTCACAACTCCAGCTATGACTTGCAGTTTCTGGGTAAGATTCAGGCGCAGAATATCACTTGTACCTTAAAAATAGCAAGACAAATATCACGCAATCGCCTAGGAACATCAAATTTAAAACTTAAAACTCTAGCCAAAGAACTTTGCAATTTTACAAATGTCGATGAAGAGGAAGGAAGAAGTGACTGGGGAAGACGACCTCTGAGCCAAAAACAGCTAGACTATGCCAAGATGGACACTGTTTATCTTGCTCAAGTACATCTTTATCTTAATAGTTGGATACAATCAACTTTCCAGTCTAAAACGTCACATGAATTAGATAATAGCCACAATTCTTATTCTGAACAGGTGGACTGGACAATTGAAGCAATGAAGTTTTTATCTTGTGTGGCGCGTTGTAAAGAAAAATTTGGAATGCTTCACATTATAGATGTGTTGCGGGGAGGAAAAACTCAAAAAATTATCCAACATGAACACGACAAACTTTCTACTTATGGTATCGGTAAAGATAAAACTCTTGATGAGTGGCGAATGCTGGGGCGTTCTCTATTGGAGCAAGGATTGTTAGAACAAAACGGCGATAATTACCCAGTTTTGCAACTGAATGCTCTTAGTTGGGAAATTATGCATAAAAAGCGAAATGTGTCAATAACTATTCCTGTTGTTCAAAAGATGACTTGGGAAAATGATAATGAAAAAGCAGTTGAAGTGGAAATGCTGATCCAGAGGTTGCGATCGCTCCGCCAAGAGCTTGCTGAGGAACAATCTGTTCCACCTCACTTTATCTTTCAGAATTCTACCCTAGAATTAATGGCGCAGGTGCAACCCCAAACTAAAGAGGAATTTAGTAAACTATCAGGCGTAGGTAGTTACAAACTTGCTCAATATGGTGACAAATTCCTAGCTGAAATTTGCGCTCACCGCACTGAACAAGGTTTACCAGAACAAGCCAATTTAGATAGACAAATACAACAGGTTGAATTTCCCAAAAACAGCGAAGATTTTGATAGGGTTGATAAATTAATTGAGCAATTGAAGCAATCTTTAGAGAGTCTAAGTTCTGAGAGAATACCTGAGGATGTACAAAGATTTCTCAAAGCTGCTGCAAAGAGTGGAGCAAGTATTGACCTTCTAACTCTGGAGGTGAAAGAATGGCTCATTCAGCATAGAGTGGCTGAATCTTTACGAATTCGCTTGACGTGACATCCTCCCGACACTGACCCTTCCAAGTTCGCTCAGGGCTACGTCTCTACACAAGTTGACACATCACTAAATCTCACCAAAAATCCTTTTTCATCAACCAAAAAATAGAATTTTTGGGTGGAGAAACCTCAACCCAAAAATTCTTAAACATAGACATATTTACTAAAATTTCTTGTGAGAATTCCTCAAGCAACGTAGCGATCGCGATAATAAGTCAAAATTTGCTGTACCCGTTGCCTACTTTGTGCGCCACACTCAGGCGTATACGAAATCCATAAACCAGCAATTTGGCTTTGACTATAATCAAATTGTTGAGAAGTTTGAGGAATTAAACTCACTTCTACTCCTTCTACCTGACACAAATGAGCTGCTATCTCTCGATAGACTGCTAAAGGTAAACCAGCAAATTCAATTGTTTCTTTTGTCTCCATCTTTAAGTATCTTCCTCTGGAACAGGGTTTTGGGGTAGCGCTGTGTTAGAAACAGGATTTTCCCCAGAAGCAGTGGGTGAGGTTTGAGTAGTAAGTCCTTGCCCTACCATTTTCGCAACCTCAATACCATATTGTTCCAGAATCACGACAGGTTCGGAGCCTTCATTTATTTCAATACGTTTAATCAGGACTCCGTTTGCCAACTGCTGTCCTGCGTGTACATACTGACTTGTTGGCTCATTTGGTACTTTGATAATTGCTTGGGGTTCTTTACCAATGAGAACAACACCAGAAACAACTACTGCTTTGGCTAACTCTGGTTGTGGTGGTGTTACAGATAAGGCAGAGTTAGGGATCGCTTGCGGTGGTGTTACAGATGCTAAGGCAGAGTTAGGGATCGCTTGCGGTAAAACTTTTGGGAGTACACGAGTCAAGGCACCGTTGGGTTTAATTTTATTATGAGATACACGCGCCACTGGCGGTGCTGAGTTATGATTAATCACTTTTTTGGGCGCTGCACTTTGGGCGAGGCTGTTGCTGCCGCCAAGGGCGATCGCTTCGCGCGCCCTATGCCTCAAGCAGGCTTCGGCTGCTTGCCCTGTGCTGGAGGCACAGGGGGAGGGCTGTTTGGAAAACAGCCCTCCGGGCATGACACGGGCGATCGCTTTTTTGTTAATTGTGTGTTTTTCTTGATTTAGCTTTTGTTGGTTTAAAGGATTTTTACTAATAGCAGTTATGACGCTGTGCGGTTTACTCTTAGGTGTGCTTATAGGAGGTAACTTAGGAACAGGTTTTGCCTGTGCAGGCTGATTTGTGACTTTGATGGAATCAGGAACCACAATTCTTGCAAACGGATCATTGCGACCTTTTGATACGATACTGACCCGTTTTGTAGAATCCATTGGTTGAATCAAGTTAGCAGTTGTGGTGGAGGTAACTGGCGGAGTTTGTTTGGTAAGAACCTCTGGATTCTTGAAGGGTTGATTTGTTACTTTTTCGTTAGATACGCCTGGGTTCTTGAACGGCGCTCTTGCTGCTGGTGTGTAGGTGGGGCTAGGATGACTAGATTGTTCACTTTGTGAGGAACAAGAGGCGATCGCCAAAGTAGCCAAAGTCAGAATCGCTGCGATTACAATTTTTGAATTTCTGCCCATGAACTGTTCTCAAAAGCCGTTAATCTTCTGCCACATACATTAAGTGTTTCAGCAAGTCTAGCCCTTTCCTCAGCCTGCGAGAGACCGTAACTACACTTATACCAAGGCGTTCTGCCGCTTGTTTTTGCGTCAAATCATCCAAAAAAACAAATTCTAAGACTTGGCGGGTGGGTTGTTCCAACTGCATCAATGCTTGTTGGATACGAATTTGCTCTTCTTGGGCGAGTTGAAAGCTGTGGTAGCGGTTGTCTGGAACCAAATCTCCCAATAAAGTTGCACTTTCATCTCCATTTTGCACTGGTACATCAAGGCTTAAGGGCGCGCGGTTAGCCCACGCTAATTTAATTTCCTGCCATTCATCAGGAGAAATTTCCAATGCGGCTGCTAACTCAGAGTCAGTAGGTTGGCGATTGTATTTTTCCCTTAATGAACGCGAAACTCTGATTGCTTGCTGTTGCAGGGCAAACCAGCGTCGAGGAATTCGCACGATCACTCCTTTATCTCGAAGATAATGTTGTATTTCACCGCGAATATAGGGAATAGCAAACGAGCTTAAGGCATACCCCTTGGAAATTTCAAATCTTTCTATCGCTCTAATCAAACCCAAACAACCTACTTGGAGCAAGTCCTCGTAGCTTTCATGACATTGATTCATCCAGTAATGAGCTTCTTTTCTGACAAGTCCAAAATTAAGTTTCACCAATTGATTGCGAAAGTCAGGTGAGCCAGATAGCTGATATTCTCGCAACAACTGCCAAATCTCATGTTTGACTTCGTTGGTGACGCATTTGTCCCCTAAAAAATGGGGAGGGTTCCAAGCCCCTTGATTAATCGAGGGGACAACACGCATATCGTATAAACCCTCCCCATTTTTTTCGTGTAAGACCTCGTGACTGTGATTGGTATAACATCGCATTTCTTGGTCGAATAAACAAAGAAATACTCACTTTTAAACCAAGCTGCGATTGCAGTTATAGCAGGGAACGCTTAACGCTTAACACCCGAACGCTTAACAGACTTGAAAGTCTCTTAGTGACCGTGTTTTCTCATTAGTTCGTGTCCTAATCTACCTGGCGACTGCTATGTATATCAGATTTTTTGCAGCATAGCCATTGGAAGATCAACGTCCGCACAATATAACGGCTCTATTTTGAATACAGTACAACCTGCCCCTAATCCCCGGAGAAGTTCGTTAACCCTCCCCGTTCTAGCAGGTGACGTGAAGATACCTAGTAGGGCGGCTGGGGTTTTGTACTTTATCCAACTCAGAAACGCTATAAACACACGAACGCCTTATAGATGCTTTTGTGGAAGGCAGCGAACTTATACCAAATACAGGAGTGTCCGATACCTACATAACACACAAGCTCCAATGGCAGTTAACAATTCAAAATGGACTGCGTCCCGCTGTGCTAACAAAATTCACGCATTAAAGACATTTATGCCTACGGCACGCTACGCGAACAGTTGGGGATTTCAACCCCTACTAAAACTGAAACTACGTATAGACGTAGAGGTCACCGGATCCTTTAATTTACGATAAAGAACTTTGTGCTCAAAGCAGCCACCACAACTCCATTGACAATGCAGCTTAATTTAAATTGGAGGGTTCTTTTGTTTTTTATACCAATCCGCCTTCTAAAACGTAATTTAGATTTTGCCAATACTCTTAAAATTGAGATACTTGAGGCATTTCAGTTTTACGGTAAGAATTGCAATTTGGTATTAATTAACTTTCTGGTATATCCTGTGACTTTCCGAAAACCACATAGAAATAAAATAAAAAATTATAACTCAATAATAAACCGTAATTATACTGAATTATAGTTGTGAAGAAATTGGAGATTATGGGAAATTAAAGAATATATACCAAAAATAAAAACAGATTCTAACAGGGATAATACTTAACTTTGAAAGACATGATCAGCGCTCGCCCCAAAAGATCATATTTATTAGTGAAGGAAGTCAACAGTTTTGCCCACCCGTTAACGAATACGGCTGGATGTTTTATTTTTTGGATTTCCTCTAGTAAACGCATCAGCTTATCAAATTGACTTTACAATTCATAATCTAAATTTAAAAGAATTAAAGATATTTACATGCTCAAATAAAAAGCGCCATACACCCGCTTGATCGAAGGACTGAAAAACTGCGGTGCCCAACGGGAGAGTTCTTCGGGTATGCCTGAGCCTTCGGCACAGCTTCGCTCTCACGGCACGTCTGAGCGCAGAGCGCACGCGGCTTGGGCGAACGACGAACGCAGTCGCCTCTGTCGGGAGACCCCTTCGGGTGTGCGCAGAGCGCACGCCCGAAGGCGTTGCAAGAGCGTCTGGTGGAGGAGATACGCCAGATGCCTAGCTGTTGGGAAACAAGGATCGCAGCCGGTTGTGGTCACTTCCTGCAGCGCTGTCTCACCAGTCGCCTGTAGAAGCAAACAAGAAGCGCACTTGATGTCGTTACCCAACCAACAGAGGTAACTCCAAAACCTCCTTCTTTGAAATTCTCCTGTCAAGAGGGTAAGAGGTTACCTCTTAGGTTTATCAGAACAATCTAGACTTGAGCAGGTTCTACACGAGCGTAGAACAAACCACGAATTTTGACTTCCTCAGGCTCTTTCGCGCCTAAGTCGGTATCTGAAGGCTGTTCGCTCACGAAAGTACCTGCAATTTCACCAGTAGAGCTATCTACTTTCGCTATTTGCAGAAAAATTTTGCCATCAAGAACATCACCTCGCTTAACGTTGGCGTTAATGAGTTCTTGATTATCAGATCTGGCAGGCAGAGCCACCGCGTTATCATACCCACTGGTAACACCGCGACCTTTGGGGTCGAGGAAGGCAGAACCTCGATAGGAGGGGACTTTGAAGGTTCCTTCAAAGTCTGTTGAGGTGTTAATGGTGGTCAAGCCAGGTTGTGTTTGAGCCACCAAGCCTTTGAGACTAAACAGGAAAGGTATGCTTTCACCGCCAGGCAGTTTGACTGTAATAGCTTGAAAGTCAAAGCCATCTTCTTCTACAAAGGTGAGGCTTTGATCTGGATTGATTTTGAGATCGCCACTAATTTGATCCAAGGAGTAGGTGCGGCGAGTCAACAATTTGCCAGCAACATATTCTGCTCGTTGCCGTTTATTAAGGGGTTCTTCTTTCACAAAGTATTGGGTTGGCTCTAAGCACAGTTCTTTTATGCTGTAAGACTGGCTACTATCTATGGGAATAAAACCACGACTTGTTTCTGCCAGTTGGGGGCATTTGACAGCCAAGCCGGTGCCTTTAATCTGGTCGTAGGTTAGAAACTCTGTACTACTCGATGATGGACCTTCACTACAAGCAGTAACTAAACCCAAGCATAAAGCCAAGAGTGCAACAATTAAAGCGCGAAACCTCATGGTTAACCTCAATGTCAAAAATTAATATTTAACTTGTAAAACTGCACCCAAGCTTTGGTAAGCCCAAGCCGTGACTTAAATTTATCAGGAGTTATGCGTTTTTAAACGTGTTGCTTCCTTTAGCCCAAGCTTTTAGCCTCAAACTACCCAGCCCACTGCATCTGTGGGGATGCGTGGTTAAAGGGTGGTCAAAGAATAAGCAGTTTTACATACAGCCCATTGTTTTATGGGAAAATCAGCTGATCATCAGCCAGATCATACGATTTTTTTTAACTCAAAATCAAAGCTTTCTGATGTTTACTAACAAAGCGGGATCGCAAGTAGCTATCTGCCGCTATGCAGAGCGCCAAGCTATCGCCCGTGTCACGCCCAGAGGCTTGCGCAATAACTCGTTACTTTTTTATCTGAGTCGTCAGAACTTCAACTGTTGCTCTACAGGTAGTTGGATCGCTCGTGTATGTATAAAAAGCAACACTTGATTCTGAAAAAATGTGCTCAATATATGAAATCCATAAGCTATGATTAAACAGGTAGTTAACAGTTATTGCTCATATACAATTTTTAAGTATATATACAGGTATCAAAATTATAACTATGGTTTCAGTAAAACAGTCATTAGTAGCTTACCAAAGGAACGTTAGCGGATGGTAAAGGCTTATGAACTTTACACTTTTGCGTCATCCTCACAACAAACCCCACCATCGGTGCTCAATACCTGTCAATATTGGGTTGATAAAGTACTAGCACCAAAACGAGTTCGGGTAGTGAGTCCTTATATCATCAAGCTATTCACCAAAGTCACAGACTCACAAAAACCTATTTTATTTAAGATATGTAAAGAAAATTTATCACAGCAACACTTGATAAATCAATTAACCTTTTCAACGAATGGTTGACTGGTAACAGGTGAATGCACAAAATCTCCGGTAAATTTGAGCAAACCTGATTCACAAGGACAGCGGTGTATGAGTAATGGTAAAAAGTTAGAGTTAACGAAATTGTCTTGTCAACTGCAAACAATTGCATCAGCAGTCCATGATACAGCCCAAGATTGTCAAGGGAATGCTAAAGCTATTTTAGCTTTACTAAGACAGTTGGAGCAGTTACACCGAGAGATCCGAGATGGGGCTTTTCAACAGAGTTTGCCCGATAATCGTCAAGGTCTCTACTCACTGCTTCGCGATATTGAGGCTGAAGGAGGCTGGCCGTATATTGAACGTATGAGGTTACAAGCCTTTTTAACAAAGGCAGAACAACAGACGGCTGTTGAAAACAGCAGTGAGGTTTTGGAAAACGATAGCTCCTTGAACTGGTATTACTAATTTTGAATTGTGGATTTGAGATTGGGAATTGTCAGTTGTTTTTCATTGATTGTTCTTAACGACAAACCTCTGATTTATCCCCATGACCATATTTAAGGCTTGCTCCTACATCACATGCCTATATGGGCATTATATTCAGCACTATCACGTTAATCATGATATTATAAAAGGTTAACCTGTTTCTTCTTTTTTTGTTAAAAATAAGACATTGTATATACTCTGATTAAATTTCTTCAAAATCAACAAATTTTATGCGTTTAAGTACTCTTGTGTTGTTTTAGCTCCTGAGTACTGGGTCGGACAATGAAAAAGTAGTATGCGGATAATACTATTTTTTTTGTAGATTTTTGCAGTAGGAAATGGTTGCCACAAAAAAATCAAAAGGCTAGATTCATCTGGAGAGCAGATCTAATTTCCGCTAACAGGATTTACTAAAATTACGTAATAATACATGCGTAATTACGACTAGGACTAAAAATATGGAAGGGTTTAAATGGCTGGCATTATATCGGTTTCCCGTTCAGATTTAAAAGGTCGCCGTAAAAAATTACGTCAAAAGCGACAGATAAAAATTATTCAGACAATTTGGCAAACCATTACCGTAAGTTCATTGGCGGGAGGTTTGCTGTGGACGGCTATCCAACCGATTTGGGTACTTAAAACACCCCAAGATATTGAGGTTTCAGGTAATCACTTACTATCTAGTGAGGCGATTGAGTCATTGCTTGTGCTTTCCTATCCTCAGTCTTTATGGCGGATAGAACCTCATAGAATCGCCGAATCTTTGAAACAGCAACCGATGATAGTACAAGCGATTGTCAATCGTCGTCTGTTTCCACCAGGATTAATCGTCCAGATTCAAGAACGAGTTCCTGTAGCGATCGCCCAAAGTCGTAGGGATCAAGGAAACAGTGACACGGATCACAAAAAAATATCTGTAGGATTGCTAGATGTTAATGGCGTTTGGATACCTATAGAAAAATACACATCTGGTGATCCCAGCTTGCAATTGCCTAGTCTGAAAGTTTTTGGCTCATTAGAGCAGTACCAACCTTATTGGACTGAACTTTATCAAGCTCTGGGCCAGAGTTCTGTTAACGTTAAAGAAATTGATTTCCAAGATCCAACAAATTTAATTTTGAAAACAGAGCTGGGAAGTATACATCTTGGAGCACCAAATTCTTTGTTGTCTGAAAAAATTAAGGTAATGGCACAAATGCGCAATTTACCTGCACAACTGAATCGTAGTCAAATAGACTACATTGACCTCAAAAATCCAGATCATCCGTTAGTACAAATGAATCAGAACAACAACAGTCTAACTGCTCAGCAAGTATCTAAAAAGATTTGATGGATTCGATGTGTAAGACACACCTAATTGATAAGGAAGTTTTATGCTGAATAAATATACAATTTTCGATATTGCAGTAACCAACGATATGGCAGTACCCAAGTAGAAACCACCGTTCACTTCTAATGACAATGGGAGGAATAATGATTAAAACTTCTACATTGGAGTAGAAGTAGAGGTTGTTATTGCCCTAACATTTAAATATAGTGGGTGCATAAACGCCATAGCTAACTGATGATGGGGTCTAAGCTGAAAAACGCTTATTGGCTACCTAGTGTTCAACAGAACGCATCAGGTGACCGGGTTGAGTTCATGAGCTTTTTATTTTCTGCTAACCCAAAAAAGGAAAGCAATATCGTCTTCGAGGAAAAGTGTGGTGAGTCCAGTGCGCATGAGGAGGGTTTCCAACGCCAGAACAAGCGTGTTCAAAGTAGCGTCTCTGTCAGGAGAGGGAGAGCCTCATCAAGTACTGGCTCCTCTGTAGGCGACGGGCGTTCCCGATAGCCCTCCGGGAACGCCCGTCGCCTGACGCCACATTCTACCCTGCGGGAAGGCGTTCCGCCTACAACGGGGCGGCAGCTTTTCGGGGGAAGCTTCCCCCGAA
>NZ_CAWPKW010000328.1:0-32079 GCF_963888615.1 Brasilonema octagenarum UFV-OR1
CAAGAGCGCTGGACTCACCAGATGCCTAGGTCGGGAAACCCTCATCAAGCACTGGACTCACCGTTAACTGTCACTTGAGATGATTTGACTCGCTGGATAATAACGCGCATATCTATAGGAATCCGGTGTGTAGGCACTTATAGGAGGGAACAGGGAACAAGCAATTGATGACTGATAAGTGATCGCTGGTAACTGGTAACTGGTAACTGCTTTGTGAGTGTTTCTCACATTTTTAAAATAACCCGTGCCAAGTTAAAGTAAATCAACACACCTAAGACATCCACAGCTGTCGTGATAAAGGGTGCTGACATCAATGCTGGATCTAAACGCAGTAGGCGGAACAAAAACGGGAGTGCGGAACCAGAGACGGAGGCTAAAATAGAAATAGCTACAAGACTAGTTCCAACTGCGATCGCCACCTCTAAATTATTTTGCAAAAAGAAAGCCCATACTGTGGCGATCGTTCCCAATATTGTTCCCAGCAATGCACCTGCGAGTGCTTCCCTTCCAACAACTTGCAATGGTTTCAAAGCACCCATTTCATCAGTGTTCATTCCACGAATCACCACTGTGGAGGACTGCGCCCCAACATTCCCACCAGTACCAGTGAGCAAGGGGATAAACGCCGCCAACGTTACCACTTTCGACAAGATATCTTCTTGAGATTTAATAATACTTCCTGTAACAGTGTTGGTCACAAGTAAGACTAACAACCAGACAACTCGCTTGCGAGCCACTGAAATTAAATTTGACTGAAAATAGCCGTCACCTCGTGATTGTACTCCACCACCCAATGTGTAGATATCTTCAGTTGTTTCCTCTTGTAGGATATCTATGACATCATCAACGGTAATAATACCAACAAGACGCTGTTCTCGATCCACCACAGGTACAGCAAGAAAGTCATATCGTTGTATCATCCTAGCGACTTCTTCTTGGTCTGTATCGGTGTAGACAAACACCGCTTCTTGAGTCATAACATTGCCAATCTTTTCCTCTGCTTGAGAAGTCACCAAATCCCGTAGAGACAAAATTCCAGTCAACCGCTTTGCTGCATTAGTAATATAGAGATAATAAATCATCTCGCTCGCATTATTGACGCTGCGAATCCGCTCCAAAGTTTGAGCCACTGTAAAATCTTCTTGGAGCAAGATTAACTCTGGCGTCATAATCCGTCCAGCAGTTCCTGCTTCATAACCCAACAGTAAAGATGTTGCTTGGCGTTCGTTGGGGCTGAGTTGTTCTAGCAATCGATTAACGATTGTTGCTGGTAATTCGTCAAATAACCTCGCTCGGTCATCTGGCGACATTTTTTCAACAATATCAAGAACTTCCTGACTTTTCAATTCCTCGATCAGCCGTTCTTGGACGCTATAGTCAAGATATTCATAAACAATGATCGCTTCTTGTTTAGAAAGCAAGCGAAATGCCAAAGCATGCATTGCTTTTGGTAAACCTTCAATTGCCTGAGCGATATCTGGAGCCTGTACAGGTACCAAAATCGCTTTTGCTTCCTGCAAGTCCCCCGCTTCCAACAGGATTTGCAATTGAACTGTGACTATCTCTGGCAATTCTCTGCGCGATACGTCTTGCAGGGTAGATGTCACACCGTTTGGAGTTTGCATAAGATACAACTAGGGTAATAATGCGAAATAGTCTACTTTACCTAATTTTATAGATGACAACTGGTCTTGTATTAATCTGCGATCAGAGAGGTTTAGAATTGGGAATTTAATTTAAAGGTTTTGTCATAAATCTTAGGATTAAGTGGACAAATTAACCGTAAGATCTGTTATTTTTTTAATAGAGTGGAATTTTTGGCGTTTTCACTCCAATACAAAGGCAGTGTTGGGCTTAGGTGTACTACTGTTTTTTTTAAGAAATTTTCAACAATTTCTGACAGATGTTTGAAAAAGGGGTTTTAGGAAGTACTACACACCAACACTGTTTTTGAAAAATCTTGTAAAAGCTTAGGATTTGCCGAAAATTCTTAATTTTGAGTGGAGGAAATAAATTTTAGTCAAAATTACCACTCATGAAAATAGAATTTTATCATTGAGTGGCTTAGCGCAAAAGAGCAATTTTTAGAAGCAATTGCTCTATATATTTTTTGACTTACAGTGTGTCTGTTCTAAACTTCATTTTTACCTTAGATTTTTTGTTTAAGCTTGAAAGCTGTGTAGAGGAAATCAACAGTGAATATAGACAAATTAGAAATAGACCAATTTACCAAACGCGTGTCAGGAATGCACAGGCGTTTAACAGATTTATACCAAAATCTAAGTACAAATCCTGTTATACCAGATGTACTACCGCAAACTCTTATCGAACTTGGTAGCACCTCAGAAATTGTCAATGTGGCTGTACAGGAACTTTATCAGCAAAATGAAGAACTGTTGCTAACACGAAACTTGTTAGAAATAGAACGCCAACGCTACCAGGATTTATTCGAGTTTGCACCAGATGCCTATTTAGTGACAGATATGTTAGGCATAATTAAAGAGGCTAACCATACTGCGGGGACACTACTGAACGTCTCACAGCAGTCTATGCTGGGCAAACCAATAATTAACTTCGTAGCGCTTGAAGATCGCCAAAACTTTCGCGGCTACCTGAGCCAATTAGCGGAATCCAAAAAACCAAAAGAGTTAGTCCTACATCTTCACAAACGCAATGACGAGTTATTTGACGCCGCCATAACAGTGGGAGTTATCCGTAATGAGCTACGTCAGCCAATAGGACTCAGGTGGCTAGTGCGTAACATAAGCGATCGCAACCAAGTAGAATTAGCACTGTTGGATCATGACTCCGACGTAACTCAAAACAAGCTTTGGCACAAATGTAGTAAAGGAGACTTTCTCCCTCTCAAACCAGGCATGATTTGGTATATATGTGAAGGTTATGTTAAGCTAAATACACTGTATGAAAGCGGAGAGGAAGTAATCATTGGGTTAGCAGGATCTGGAATGGTTTTTGGTTCAAATCTGACCTCGCTACAAGCTTACCAAGCAACTGCTCTATCCGATGTGAAACTAGTGTCAATTCACCTTGCAGAAATTGCAGCTTCACCAACGTTGAGTCACATACTGTTACCAAAAATCAATCAACGGTTATGGCAAACAGAATCTTTTTTGCTGATTGCTGGTAGACGACGGGTACAAGATAGGTTTGAGCAATTGTTACTGCTTTTAAAACAGGAAATTGGTCAAAGCGTGCTAGAAGGAACTCGCTTGAATATTCGCCTGACTCATGAAGAACTTGCCAGCGCCTGCTGCACAACTAGGGTAACGATTACACGACTTATGGGTAAGTTACAACAACAAGGCAAGATTGGTTTGGATTCCAATCACCACATTATTTTGAAAGATACAGCAGAATTCAGCACTCAGGAGTCAGCAAAAGCTAGCACTGTAGGAGGATCTGCCGACCTAGGGTTCTGGCGTTCAGAAGTAAAAAGGGCTGATAAGTTTGCCTTTTAGACCTCAGTACTGTACTTCATTTAGTTGCAATGTGCTGTATATACTTTAAAAGTGAAGGTGAATAAAGTCAGGAAAACTTTCTCACCCAGGCTAATAATCTTTTGGTGTTTGGTGTGAAGGCAGTCGAGAGATAATAAGCATCTGCTGCCTTCCTAATGGCTTCAGCCTGAGTTGGATAAGGATGAATCACTTGACTCAGTTTAGTCAAGCCAATATTACCGACAATTGCCGTTGTGATCTGTGAAATCATCTCACCTGCATGACGCGCTACTATTGTTGCGCCCAAAATTTTATCAGACCCCTTTGAATGGTAAATTTTGACAAATCCTTCCTCTTCTCCATCCGCAACGGCGCGATCTACATCAGTAAAAGGAATTTTAATCGTCGCTACATCAATACCCTTCTGTTGCGCCTCATGTTCATACATTCCCACATGGGCAATTTCTGGATCAGTATAAGTTACCCAAGGCATGATTAAACTGCTGAGTTTCTGGCGTCCCAAACCAAACGGAGAAAACAGTGCATTTCTAATGACTATTCGGGCTGCAGCATCAGCCGCATGGGTGAACTTCCAACTCATGCAGATATCACCTGCGGCATAAATTTTTGGATTCGTGGTTTGAAGGTAATCATTCACCTTCACACCCTGTCGCTGGTCGTATTCTACCCCCACTACATCTAAATTCAGACCTTCCACATTTGGGGCGCGTCCCGTACCGACTAAAATTTCATCTACTGTGACAACATCTTGCTTACCATTGCAGGTAAAATAAAGTGTTTTACCGTCCTGGGTCTTTTCCACGTTTTGTATCTGGCTATTTAGCACCAAGCGAATGCCTTCTTGGGTAAAGACTTTTTGGACAATATCGGCGGCGTCAGTATCTTCTTTATTTAACAGATGAGAATTTTTGTGGAAAAGTATCACCTCACAACCTAGGCGTCGAAAAGCCTGTGCTAACTCGCAGCCAATTGGACCACCACCAATCACAACTAAACTGAGTGGTTTTTGAATCAAAGAAAAAACTGTTTCATTAGTCAGATAACCCGCCTCTTCAATTCCTGGGATGGAAGGTTGTATGGGTCTGGTTCCTGTAGCAATAACCGCTTTTTTAAAGCGGAGAGTCTGGTGATCAACTTTTATAGTATCACTGCTAGAAAACTGAGCGTTCCCTAAGAAAACATCCACTCCCATGTTTTGGAAACGTTTTGCTGAGTCATTATGGCTGATTCCGGCTCTAACTCGTCGCATCCGTTCCATAACTTCAGAAAAATCAACATCAACATATTTCGACGTACGAATTCCATATGCTTTGGCATTCCAGATTTCACCAACCACACGAGAAGACCGGATCAAGCACTTGGATGGTACGCAACCAAAATTCAAACAATCCCCACCCATAAGGTGCTTTTCAATCAAAGCTACTTTTAAACCCCCAGCCACAAGCGCCGCACCTCCAGCCGCTACTAATCCGGCTGTACCTGCACCAATAACCACTAAATCATAACAATCAGCAGGTTGAGGATTGACCCAATCCAGTGGATGTACGTAAGAAACTAATGTCTGGTTATACTCATCTACAGGGCGAATTGTCACTCTTTGGAGTTCTGACATTGGTGTATCTCCTTCAAGAATTGATCATGCAAAAGTCTTATGAGTGTTGCTTTTGCGTGGTAAAAATTAGACTGTTAACTTCACAAGGATGACAACCTTTGTACTTGCTTGTAAGTTATAAAATTGACAAGCAGTTACAAAGCATTTCCCTACTAGACAAGGGAAGATGGAATTTTAATACTCTGATTCCAATTTAAGAATACTATCTCCAATCACCAGATCAAATTAAAATGTGACATTGAGATGATCAGCACCAAATTCAATCAAGCTCTATCAAAGTTAATATCTGAAGTAAGGTATTTATATAATGAAGCGAAAAGATAAAACTCGGTTACAGTCTATTTTCAGTGTCCTGCTCCTGTTTTTGTTAACTCTTTGCGGATTACTGTTGAATCCCGCCGCTGTTTTAGCTCAGGAGAATAAGGTTAATTACACGCTCGCCAACTTAGAACATCAAGATTTTTCCAATAAAGATTTACATGGAACGTCCTTTGCAGGTGGAATTATGCAGGCGGCAAACTTCCAAGGGGCAAATCTAAGTGGAACTATTCTCACTAAGGGATCGTTCCTGAAAGCAGATTTAAGCGGAGCGAATCTTGCAGAAACATTTGCTGATCGCGTGATCTTTAGTGAAGCGAATTTAACCAACGCCATTTTGACTGATGCCATTTTCACCAGCAGTCACTTTTTTGATGCGGTGATTACAGGAGCAGATTTTTCTAATTCAATTGTTGATGCTTACGAAGTGAAGTTGATGTGCAAACGTGCTGATGGAGTTAATCCTGTGACAGGTGTGTCAACCCGTGACAGCTTGGGATGTAGCTGAATAATCAGTTATCAGTTACCAGTTATCAGTTACAACAGAAAATACGGATCTGTTTCTTTTGTTAACTGTTTACTGTTCACTGTTCACTGATTATGAGCACAGGCTACTCTAATACCGCAGACGTTATCCTCTTGGATATTGAAGGCACAACAACCCCGGTTGACTACGTCTTCGGGGTGTTATTTCCATTTGCCCGCGACTATGTAGCTGATTTTCTGACAACTCATCAGCAGGATGCACAGGTGCAAACTGATTTGCAATGGTTAAGGCAAGAGTACGAAACTGATTTGGCACAGGGGTTGTCAGTACCTGATTGGCAAGAAACGGAGGTGACGGGGGCTGTTCGTTATATCCACCATTTGATTGCTATTGACCGCAAATCGACAGGGTTAAAATCGTTGCAGGGTAAGATTTGGGATCAGGGGTATCGGGATGGTACATTGCGATCGCAAATGTTTGCAGACGTAAAACCCGCATTTGAACGCTGGACAACTGCTGGCAAACGGCTGTTTATTTTCTCATCTGGCAGTGTGCAAGCGCAACAACTCCTGTTTCGCCACAGTGAGGTGGGAGACTTGACTGTTTTTATCAGCGGTTACTTTGACACCCAAACTGGTTCCAAAAAAGAAGCCGAGAGTTATCGCAAAATAGCTGATGCTATCGGAATCGCACCAGAAAAGATTCTCTTTATCTCAGACGTCACTGCTGAACTGAAAGCAGCTCAAGTTGCTGGAATGCAAACGCTGTTTTCCATACGACTGGGGGATCATTCGTCGGATTCGGAAGGGTTTGCAGCGATTCACAATTTTGATAACGTTTGATGCCTTTTACAGTAGGTGTATAAAATATATTTCGCTCTCACTCTTGCTCTGATTTACCCTTGTCTTCCTTCCAGCGTCCTGCTTTCTTGACAGCGTCAGTTAACAGATACTCGATCTGTGCATTCACGCTTCTTAGTTCATCTGCAGACCATTTCTCCACAATCTCGTAAAGTCTCTCATCCAGACGTAACAAAAATCGTTTTTTTTGTCCCATTTCTTAATTATAAAGTGTTCCAGCATTGATAACGGGTTGGGCGGTTTGCTCAGAGGTGAGGACAACCAACAGGTTATTAATCATAGAAGCTTTGCGCTCATCATCCAAATTCACCATTTGTTCTTGACTGAGACGATTCAACGCTTCATTCACCATCCCCACTGCACCCTCGACAATCTGCCGTCGCGCATCAATTAAGGCTTTTGCTTGCTGTCGTCGCAGCATCATTTGAGCGATTTCTGGTGCATAGGCAAGATGCGAAAGTCGTGCTTCAATCACTTCTACACCCGTTACTTCCAAACGGGCTTGGAGTTCTGTTTGCAAGGCGTGAGCGATTTCATCAGGAATTCCGCGCAGCGAAGGAGTTTGTGTTTCATCTGGACTGTCGTAGGGATATCGAATCGCTAAAGACCTAATCGCGGTTTCACTTTGAATGGCAACAAATTCTTCATAATCATCGACTGCAAACTTTGACTTAGCTGAATCGAAAACCTGCCAGACGACAACCGCCGCAATTTCAATCGGACTTCCTTCAGCATCATTGACTTTGATGATTTTGCTGTTGAAGTTACGAACCCGCAGCGAAATTTTTTGCTTGCTAGCAAAGGGATTTGTCCACCAAAAGCCCGATTCGCGCACAGTTCCCATGTATTTCCCAAACAGTACCAACACCACCGCTTGATTAGGCTCAACGCTAAAGAATCCTGATAGCGATGGGATGATAACAACCAGGAGTGTAGCCGCCAACCAAGCAATAAACTCTGCAACGGTATCGTCACTACCGATAAAATCAGTCACTTTCAAACCTCTTGCCAGTAAAGCTTCTAACCCCTGCACGCTAGATCGAAGATACCACCCTCCTAGCAGCGTGAGCGCGACTACCACAGCCAAGATGATGAAGCCGTTGACCTTGAACGCTGGAAATTCTTTGATTTTTTGTTCCATAGTTTTTATCAGCTAGAGTGATATCATGATGATACTACTGAAATATCAAATTTGCCAAAGTGCTGAGGTTCTTAGTAAAGCATCTGGCGTTCTCCCAGCCTAGGTATCTGTCCGTCCCACTCCGCGCGTGAAGTGGGCTTTCTGCTGCGATACTGTAAGCTGTTTATTTATGACATTTGTATCAAACTACTATGGCAACAATTAACGACAACTACCTCAAGCTCAAAGCAGGTTACCTGTTCCCGGAAATAGGGCGACGGGTGAATGCCTTCGCTCAAGCCAATCCAGATGCTAAAATAATCAAACTCGGGATTGGTGATGTTACAGAACCACTGCCGGAAGCTTGCCGAACAGCAATGATTAAGGCGGTTGAAGAAATGGGCGATCGCGCTTCATTCAAAGGTTATGGTCCAGAGCAAGGCTATACTTGGTTACTGGAAAAAATAGCTGCCCAAGATTTTCAAGCGCGAGGATGCGAAGTTGATGCATCGGAAATCTTCGTTTCCGATGGTTCCAAATGCGACACGGGCAACATTCTCGACATCTTTGGTAACAACAACATTATCGCCGTCACAGATCCTGTTTATCCTGTATATGTAGACACAAACGTGATGGCAGGAAATACCGGATCAGCAAACGATAAAGGCGAATTCGAGGGCTTAGTTTATCTGCCCATTACCGCCCAAAACAACTTCACTGCTGAGATTCCTTCTCAAAAAGTGGATTTAATTTACCTGTGTTTCCCAAATAACCCCACAGGAGCCGTTGCTACGAAAGAACACTTAAAAGCATGGGTGGACTATGCTAGAGCAAATGGTTCCATCATTTTCTTCGACGCAGCTTACGAAGCTTATATCACCGATGCGGAACTACCTCACTCCATCTACGAAATTGAAGGAGCGAGGGAATGTGCGATTGAATTTCGTTCTTTCTCCAAAAATGCAGGCTTTACCGGTACCCGCTGTGCGTTCACCGTTGTCCCGAAAAACCTGACAGCAAAAGCAGCCGATGGTTCCGATGTGGAACTGTGGAAGCTATGGAACCGTCGCCAGTCTACCAAGTTTAATGGCGTATCTTACATTGTGCAACGTGGAGCTGAGGCAGTTTACTCCCAGGAAGGACAAGCGCAAATAAAGGAACTGATTAGCTTCTATTTGGAGAATGCCAAAATTATTCGCGAGAAACTCACAGCCGCAGGATTAGCAGTTTACGGTGGAGTGAATGCACCCTACGTTTGGGTACAAACTCCAAATAGTTTGTCCAGTTGGGATTTCTTCGATAAGTTGCTGCACACTTGCAATGTTGTAGGTACACCTGGTTCTGGGTTTGGTGCAGCCGGGGAAGGTTACTTCCGCATTTCCGCTTTCAATAGTCGGGAGAATGTGGAGGAGGCGATGAAGCGAATTACAGACAGATTCACGTCCTAATGGTTTCGACATGATTTAAAATTGTTAGTGAGTGTTTATCGTTTTGCGGTAAATGCACCTGTTTCAAAATCAGCAAACACTAAAGATTGACTGTCGGTAGTGTTTGCTTTTTTTATTCACTTTCAAAAGCTTCAAGTTGTGAGTAACCGTTCACAGGATTTGATGCTATAACCGCCAACTGCCAGTTAGGGGTCTTTGAGCCAGTTCTCGCTACCGCCAAATAAGGGCGCTGCTTCCTGAGTTGCGTCACTTTCTTGCCCCCTGAACGGTTACTACAGAGCTTTTTTGGTAACCATGAAGTCATTATCAAACGCAATGTTGTAGAATTTCGCGAATAAAGCAATCAAAACCAATTCTTTGCAATCACGGTTAAGCCTTCACGATTGTACGTTTGGAATTAATCCTTTTCCTTGGCTCCTGCTAGGTTTTTACTTTTGTAGTTTCAGTTACTCAGTACCTAATTTGATCACTCTGGTTGTTCGATAAGTAAACTTTTTTTTCAAACAGTTTTCATTCTTCCTTGCACTGTAGTAAAGTTTATGTACACCTTTATCTAAAGAAAGGCTATTTTCTCTTATTGAGGAAATATATAGGACTCCTATTTCATTTTTGCGAAGCTTCGTACACCTCAAAGAGCCTTATTTCCTGTTAAGCGTTAAGAGTTCCCTATTGCCTTCCTACGCAAGTACTTTCACCAAATAAAACCGGATTGCTATACAACGACAAATTGTTTAATATCAAATTACATTGAGCTTGCACAGAATCTTAAAGCTTTAAGATGCCTAGGAATTATAGGGAAATCACTGTGGAAGTAATTTCCTATTGTATGCAGCCTCATTGTAAAACGATATAAGCAATCTTTCAAGACCAATGTATTTGGCAAAGGAATCTGAAAGGTTCTACAGAATTCCTATTTGATTTTTATCAGCTAGGAACAGTTTATGCTAAGCGTCCCCTATTAAGAGTTCCCTAGCTCAACTAGTCAGTTCAGAAACAAAACAGGATTCCTATATCCCGTTTCTTTGTAATAGAAAATATGGTTTGTTGATTGACTTAATATTTCTGCGGAGTGTTTAATATGGAACTAGCCTTGTTGGTTTTATTGATGGCTATGGTGATTCATTTCCCACGTAAGTCTGGACCAGCCATAATTAAACGGGAAAGCGATGACTTACCAAGAATCAAAGCCACTTTCAATGACGATTATCAACAAGAGATGATTTTGGATACAGGTGCTTCTGTCACCACCATCACCCAGAATATGGCAAAAACGTTGAAAGTAAAACCAGTAGGTGAAGCCGTTTTCACACTCGCTGATAATAAACAAGTAAAAATGCCTCTCGCTGAAGTAGAATCGATAGAAGTTGGTGGAGCGAAGGTTGAGAATGTACTGGTTGCAATTGGCAATGTTCCTCTGCTGGGACAAAGCTTTTTTGGAAACCACGAAGTCATTATCAAACGCGATGTTGTAGAATTTCGCGAATAAAGCTATCAAAACCAATTCTTTGCAATCACGGTTAAGCCTTCACGATTGTACCTTTGGAATCAATCCTTCAATTCCTTCTACATACCAATCCATTGCTAGTTGTTCCCTATCACTCAACACCTGACCGTTCGGGACTCGCAGCACACCGTTTTGGTCTTTGACTGGGCCATCAAAAGGATGTGCTGTACCTTTAATAAACTCATCACGCTTCGCCATCACCAATTGTTGAACATCTTGAGGAATTACAGGATTCAAGGGCGAAATATCCACCATTTCTTGAGCAATTCCATACCAAACTTCTTCAGACTTCCAAGTACCATTGATAATAGCCAAGGCTTGCTCTGTATAAAATTTACCCCATTGATTCACCGCTGACGTTAAACAAGCTTTTGCACCAAACCTACTCATATCAGTGTTGTAGCCAAAAGCATAAATACCCTTTTCCTCTGCTAGTTGAATCGGGGCAGCAGAGTTAGTATCTTGTGTTAGGACGTCTGCACCTAAGTTAACCAAAGCTTGCGCTGCTTCTCTTTCTTTGGCTGGATCATACCAATTCTCAACCCAGACTACTCTTACTTTTGCTTTCGGATTCGTCTTGCGCAGTCCTTGCGTAAACGCGCCTATTCCTCGAATCACTTCAGGAATTGGGTATGAACCAACAAAACCAATCACATTCGATTTTGTCATTTTACCAGCAATCATGCCAGTTAAGTATCGCGGTTCTTCAAAGCGTCCCAGATAAGTACCGACATTTGTAACGCGTTTAGGTCCACTACATTGCTCAAAACGAACATTGGGAAAATCTTTTGCTACTTCAAAAGTTGGGTTCATGTAGCCAAAAGAAGTCGCGAAAATTAACTTATTACCTTCTAACGCCAATTGACGAAGAACCCTTTGGGCGTTGGCATCTTCACTCACATTTTCCACAAAAGTGGTTTTCACCCTTTGCTGAAGATTTGCCTCCATTTCTCTGCGACCTAAATCGTGGGCATAAGTCCACCCAGCTTCACCTATAGGTTCAACGTAGATAAATCCTACCTTAAGAACTTCGTTCGCCGCCATAGGTGAAGCCCAGACAGGTACTTCACCCTGTGGTTGAGATTTACCGCCTTGGTTACAACCAGCAAATGTAAAGCTAGTTCCTGCTAAAGTGGCATACTTTATAAACTTACGACGCTCCATAAATAAAATGTTAAGATATTGCCGCTCCTAGCGTGTCCTATAGTAGCAGAAATTGCCGTAATTACAATCACGCGTGAACTCGTGTGAATTGCTAATTTCATTGGTTTACTCAGTAGCAAAATTTACATATTCACTGTATATGAATCACGTATTGCTCAATCAACACAAATATGTGATTAGTTAGATTGACAATCAACCGTGATTCCCCTGGCTACTCCAGGTGTTGTCTATGAATATATTTCAGCTTTTAGCAGGGGAAGACGATCATCCAGCCTTGGTTGCACCAGAGGGATCAACACTCACCTATAAGCAACTGCGTGAGAACGTGGTCGAACTGGTATCCCAACTCAACAGTTTTGGTTTGCAACGGGGCGAACGCATCGCCATAGCCATGTCAAACGGGGTACCTATGGTACTCAGCTTTCTTGCGGCGGCTTTATGTGGTACTGCAGCACCACTCAATCCAAAATACAAGCAAGAAGAATTTAGCTTTTATTACGAAGATACTCAGGCAAAAGCGTTGATTACGCTGCCTGACGTGCCAGAAGCCGCAATTGCCGCTGCTACGCCCGACATGATACACATTCATGCTCAGGTTACCGAGAATGGCACATTAAACTTTGAATTAGTGAAACCAGCTTCCGGGCAAGGGAAATCCTTGGGCAATCAAGAGTTTCCCGACTCCAACGATGTGGCAATGATTCTGCACACCAGCGGTACCACGAGTCGTCCCAAGCGAGTCCCGATTCGGCATCGTAACTTGATTGCTTCTGCTAATAATATTATCGGTGCATACTCACTTTCGCCAGCTGACACGACACTCTGTTTAATGCCTTTGTTCCACATTCACGGGCTGGTGGGGTGTATGCTGGCAACTCTGGCATCTGGCGGAACGCTCGTCATACCCGATGGTTTCAATGCTCTAAGTTTCTGGAAACTGGTGGAAACTTATAAACCCACTTGGTACTCGGCTGCACCTACCATGCACCAAACAATCCTAGCCCGAGCTAGCCGCAATGAAGCCATTATCAAAGCGAACCGCTTCCGCTTCATTCGCTCTAGCAGCGCTCCCCTTGCCCCTGTCATTATCGAACAAATGGAAGCAACGCTCAATGCTCCTGTCTTAGAATCTTACAGCATGACCGAAGCTGCTCACTTGATGGCGACTAATCCGTTACCGCCTAAAGTACGTAAACCGGGCACGGTTGGCTATGGCTTTGGTGTGGAAGTCGGTATTATGGACGAAGATGGCAATTTAGTGCCTCAAGGAAGCTTGGGCGAAGTTGTGGTAAAAGGACCAAATGTAATTGATGGCTACGAGAATAACCCACAAGCTAATGCCACTGCTTTTGTGAATGGTTGGTTCCGTACTGGCGATCAGGGGACACTGGATGCTGAGGGGTATCTGCGCCTGACTGGACGGATTAAGGAATTAATTAACCGAGGCGGTGAAAAAATTTCTCCACTAGAAGTAGATGATATACTGCTGCGTCATCCTGCAGTTGCTGAAGCCCTTGCTTTTGCCGTACCTCATAAATCCTTGGGAGAAGATATTCACGCGGCTGTCGTCCTTAAGGGTGAAACCAGCGAAAAGGAACTTTTGGCTTACTGTGCAAGCCTATTGGCAGACTTCAAAGTCCCTAACCAAATTCACATTTTAGATGAACTACCCCGTGGAGCGACAGGGAAGTTGCAACGGCTGAATATGGCGAAGTTGCTCAAGCTATAGCAATCCGCGCATCATAAGCCCTGCCTTGCCCGCTGCGCGTTCGCTCTTAGCGTGCGCTTGCGCTTACGTGAAATTCTCTCTTTTCTCTTTTCTTGGCGTCCTATGCGCTAAGGCGCACGCTACGCTAAGGCGACTTGGTGAGTCCAGCCCCCGTCTTGGCGGCTTCCGTCACGTTCGCGTAGCGTCTCCGCAGGAGTTTGGGGGACTGGCGAACCCGAAGGGCGGTTCGTTCAAAAAATAATTTTTACAACTCATTTAGGATTGCTATAGGGGAGTGATAAAAAAATGAAAATCTGTATTGTTGGCGCGGGTGCTATTGGTGGTTATTTGGGAGCAAAGTTGGCGCTTTCTGGCAATGAGGTGACGCTGATTGTTCGTGGTGCTCATTTAGAAGCAATTCAAAAAAATGGGCTGAAACTGATGATGCCAGATGGCTCAACTCACGTAGCTACACCAAGTTTGGCAACTAGTGATATGAGTCAAGCCGAACCTCAGGATGTGGTGATTTTGGCTGTTAAAACTACGAGTGTGGCGGCGATCGCCCCCAATCTCCCCTCTCTCTATAAACCTGAAACAATGGTAGTGACAGCTCAAAATGGCATTCCCTGGTGGTACTTTCGCAAGCACGGCGGCGAGTATGAAGGAACTGCTATTCAATCTGTAGATCCAGATGGTACCATTGAAGCTCATATTAATGTTGAGCGCGTGATTGGTTGTGTTGTTTACCCAGCGACTGAGATAGTTGAACCGGGTGTGATTAAACATATTGAGGGCGATCGCTTCAGTCTGGGTGAAATCGATGCTTCTAAAACCGAACGGATTCAGTTGTTAGCGCAAGCTTTGAAGTCAGCAGGTTTGAAAGCACCCATACGCACTCAAATCCGCACTGATCTGTGGGTGAAGTTGTGGGGGAACGTAGCGTTTAATCCCATTAGCGCCTTGACTGGTGCAACACTCGATCATATTTGCCAATACCCTTTGACTCGCGAACTAGCAAAACAGATGATGAGCGAAGCACAGGCGATCGCCCAAAAGCTGGGGATTGATTTTGGCATCACCTTGGATCAGCGAATTGACGGTGCCCAAAAAGTTGGTGCTCACAAAACTTCGATGCTGCAGGATGTTGAAGCGTTTCGTCCAACAGAAGTGGATGCGATCGTTGGTGCTGTCGCAGAACTGGGAAGACTGACGCGAACTCCCACTCCCCATATTGATGCTATCTATGCCAGTGTTAAGTTGCTGGAGAAAACCCACATGGGGAACTAGAAAAATATTGGGGGTGGATGGCGCACAAGACGACATTTTCAGAAATTGTTTGACAAGTCTGGCTTTAAGTTAGAAAAAGTGGTTGACATCCAAACCAACCTTTCGGCAATTGAGTTTAGTTTTGCGTCTAAATCTAACGCACAGAATACATGTAATTAGTGTGCAACAATACTAGGAAGATTAGAACAAAGGAAGATTAGACAGCAATGCGCCGACTTATTTGCATGATGGTTCTGTATTATTTAATTCAATCTTATGGATGTTATCCAGGACTTTTCAATCTTCCATTGAGGATCTATCTAAAAGATAACCTTGGACTTTCACCAGCACAGTTGGCAAGCTTCACCAGTTTTATTTTTCTTCCCTGGTTAGTAAGACCATTTTTCGGAATCATTCAGGATGCAATTCCGCTCTTTGGCTATCAGTTCAAAAGCTATTTTTTTATCTGCTATGGGCTAGCGCTGATTCTTTTATTAGGATTATGCGGTTTTCAAGTTAATACGATTAACATGCTGGCAGGCGGTCTTATTTTAGTCAATATATGCATAGCTTTTAGTGATGTGCTGACAGACAAAATCATGGTCGTTCAAGGCACGATGTTAGGCAAAACAGCTCTCTTACAAGCAGTTCAATGGACTTCTCTGAGTTTTGGTGTGGCGCTTCTGTATTATATCAGCGGCTGGCTCGCTACAAATTCTAATCTATCCATCGCTTTTGGAGCAACTGCAATTGTGCCGTTGATTGGTTTAATTGGAACCTTCATATTACTTGGAGATGAAAAAAAGCAGCACACAACTGTTTCAATGAAAAGTAGTTTGAAATCCCTTTTGTTAACACTAAAATCGCAACGCTTTCTAGCTATTCTTGGCTTTATTGCTTGTCTTGAATTCACTCTTATTCCGCCTCTGGTAGATTACGTGGTATATTACTATAAAGATACTTTGAAATTTGACGCTCAATTTATAGGTCTTTTAGGTACATTTGAAGCTATTGCCAATGGTTTAGGTGCAATCGTTTTTGGGATTTTTGCCGCCAGAATGTCACGAAAGTTGCTGCTTAATCTTGCAATTGGGTTAACTGCTGTCTCTACCCTCGGTTTGTTGTTTATACAGAATGAGCAAAGTGCTATTCTGGCGAGTATATTTTTTGGATTTTTTTACATGATATCCATGCTGGGTGTATTAGAACTAGCAGCAAGAGCTTGTCCTGTTGGTGTGGAAGCAACAACCTACGCACTGCTAATGTCCGTGTATAACCTGGCTAAACAGCCGGGTCCTATCTTGGGTGGTTACTTATATAATCGGGGAATTCCAGTTTCCATCCTTGTCATTATCAGTGCAGTATTTACAATGCTTTGTTGGTTTCTCATTCCTCTACTCAAGTTAAAGCAAAGCAGTGATACGCCCTCTTAACTGTAAGCATAAAAAATTAATATCTTTGAAAAAAAATAAGATTTCTATAATTCAATTGCTTTAGGCAAAATGGACTTTGATAAAATTCCATGAACACCTTTTTGCGGACTGTTGACAACTTGAGTAATGCGAAAATTCACGGCTAAACTACACAAAACATAAGCATCTTCCGGTGACAAATTGATGAAGCGTTTTAAAAAGTCAATCATGTTTTTTAAAGCCAGTTCCAAAGCTTCATCTAATGTTTGACCAAATCCCATAGTTATGATATCTGTAGGTGTTTCGGCAATCGGCGTTGTCAACTGCAAATCTTTACGAACTTTTAACTGAATTGTGCCGTTCATTGAAGTCTCAATTGCGGTGACATTAACTTCCCCATCTCCTTGAACTGAGTGTCCATCACCGATAGAAAATAAAGCACCAGGAACAAAAATTGGTAGAAAAATCTTAGTCCCAGCTTGGAGTTCCTGATTATCAATATTACCACCATAATCACCAGGAGGAATTGAGTTTCGGGATGCTTCTGTAGTTGCGACACCCAGGATACCAAAAAAGGGTTTGAGAGGAATTTTGATACCACTATCAATTGGAAATTCTGTAATCTGATTTTCTAAATCGAGAGGAACAAATCTTAAAGCTGGTTGATGAAACTGATGTGGTAATGCTCCCCAACCTGTACGAATCGCATTAAAGCCAACAGGTAAACTGGGTGTGATTGCTTCTAGTTTGACTTCCAAAACATCTCCAGGTTCAGCACCCTGCACATATATTGGTCCTGTCAACAAATGTGGTCCGGCTGCAACTTTGCGTTCTGGAGGAAGATTTTGGCAAATATCCAAAAATGCAGGTGTCAGAAATTCTGGTGGTGCTTTGTCGTAAACGTAGTAACCAGTGTATGTTTCTACGTCAACTGTGTCGCCAGAGTCAACAGTGAGTGCTGGTTCTAGAAGATGAGAGAACCCACCCAGATGCACAGTTTCCCTGGTGGCTTTGAGAATGTGGTGAGGCATTGTTTATTATGATATTTTGTTATTTTTGTGTTTTTCTCTCGTTCCTTGTCTCTGGCAAGGAACGAGAAAAATATTCTAAATTATAAATTGCATAGAGGGAATAACTCAATTTATAATTCCTTTCTTTTCTACGCTTTCATAATTATTCTGAACTAGAAGTATTTGTCGGACGTGCTGAGATAATTTGACGCAGCAACATCTCTCCCCAATAAGGAACAGGAGCAAGAAGCACAGTACCAGTTCCCTCAAAAGTATTGACTAAAAACTCACCCGAAGTCATCGAACCCAAAATAGACTTAGTGGCTTTTTCAACTCGATATTTTAGGGTGTTCGTGCGAGCGATTGCAAAATTACCATCGACAACCAAGCGGTCATTTTGCAAATGTATCTCTTCAACAGGTCCTTGGGCTACCATGACCACTTTTCCTCTACCTTTGACTTTAGTTTGAAACAAACCTTCGCCACCGATTAAACCAGAAAATAATTTATTTCTCTCAACACTGACTTCTACAGATCCATCACTTGCCCAGTATGCTCCTTTGTCTAAAATCCATTCAATACCATTTAACTCTATGATGTGAAATCCAGATAAAGAAGGCTCCAAATATAATTCACCCGTTCCTGTATAAGTGGGTCGAAAAATATTCTCACCTGTTGCTAGAGATTTAAAAAAGCTACCTGCTGAAGGTGCTTTAGATTCCATATTAATATTGCCACGCATATAGTACAAAGCACCAGACTCCGTTTTCACGGTTTCGTGTTGTAAAATAACCTTGACTAAGCGCAATCCTTCTTTTGTTATAACCTCAAAAGTTGCCATTGCTTTCCTCTGTTATTACAGAAATACAAATTCATTGTTTGCAAGACTAAGTTTGCTTGTTCCATGTCATTCGCGCTCTCCTCACCTTCTAACAATTATATAGAAGCAGTAACCCACAGTTATGCATTCCTTGCCAGAGACAAGGAACGAGAGAAATAGTTTTATTGTAAGCAAAGAAAAGAAAATTATCCCGCAAAAATGTAACGCCTATAGGACTCACGCACGAGTTATGAAAGAACAAGACTGTGAGATTGGGCACTCCTCGTCGCAACGCGTGCAAGTACGTTATTTTTGGGTAAGTCCTGGCTTATTTGTTGGCGCTATCACCAACTTCTAAACTTTGACGCGTTGTTTTGCGAGTAAAGGAATTCCAAGCATCCAATTCTAAAGCAGGACGGCTGAGTAAAAGAGCTCTTATCGCCTCACTCAATCCCTGAACAAGAGTAAAATCTGCCCCAGCAATACTCTGAAGGTACTCGATTTCAACACCACTGAAGTTGGTAGCTCGCAAATCTGCCCCTTGTAAATCTACATTATTCAGTCGCGCATTCCGTAAGTCAGCTCCTGTCAAATACGCTAACCGTAAATCCGCACCACTCAGGCGTGCATTCTGTAAATTTGCTCCAGTGAGATCTGCACCACATAGGTATGCTCCCAACAGATTTGCATTCCTCAAATCAGCATCTCTCAAATTGGCAGTGTTGAGGTGAGCACCGCTGAGATTGGCACCTGGACCAATTGCTCCACAGCTTTTGTAAGCAAATCCTTCCGGCCAAATTGTGTCTTGGTCATATCGAGCTGCTTGTAGTTTAGCTCCTTCCAAATTCGCACCGCTAAAATTTGCTTTCTGAACAGATGTGCGGTGCAAAAATGCTCCTTGCAAATTAGCATTGCTCAAATCAGCGCCCTGCAAGTCAGCCTTACGCAGATCAGCACCACTCAGATCTGCCCCACTCAGATTGGCTCCACTCAGATTGGCTCCAACCAGATTTGTCTGGCGCAGGTTTGCTCGTTGCAAATCGAGTCCCCTGAGGTCGGACTGATACAAATCTTCATGATTGACAGCCTCTCCTGCTTTGAGGGCTGCTATGTTACTAGATAAGGAAATATTGGAGTTTTTTGCAGTCATTTTCTTTAAGGAGCGCTGAGAACAGTGAACAGTGAACAGGGAACAGTGAACAGTGAACAGTGAACGGGGAACAATTGATCACTGGTACTGCGGGTACTTGATAACTGATAACTGATAAAAGTGTACAATGTGGAACATAAGATTAATTCTTGTTACATTCCTTTATACTTTTCCTGCTGTTGAGGTTAGAAATGCGGCTGATTCCACCCATGACTATGATGGACTTTTTTCGTAAGAGTCAAGGCACGTGGTTTACCCAACGCACTGTCCACCATTTTGACCTGGCGGCGGATCAGTCTGGGGAGTCAAATTTGATTATTCAAGTCGTTGAACCAGAAGATCCAAGAGTGAAAACGATTTGTGAAAATCAAGGAATTGATCCTGCCAGGGCAATGGGAGGAGGCAGTTTTATGTGGCAGGAAAACCAGGACAATCGCGAACCCAATCCAGATCAAGCGGCGGTGCTCGTTGATGTGCCAGATGATGAAAGTTTGTTGTCTGGAAAACTGATCCGCGATCGCGGCTACGTGGAAAAAATGCCAGTTACTAGTCGCTACTGGTTTGGTAAAGATGGCATTTTGACAATGGACACGGAATATGATATCAACCAGGGACAAGAACGGTGCTGGTTTATTACTGATGACTTTCGTGTGCGTGTTAGTACTGTGCGTGCTATAAATGGTGTATATATGATGACATATTGTTCAGAACGCCGTTGCGTATCAGAGGCAACCTTAAATCAATTGATTGAACAGAATTTGGCAAGAGCATCAGCAAGTTAAGTTTGGCAACTGGAGTATGTCACAAATTATTGCATCCTTGTAAAGAAATGGGACAGAGGTTCTCACAATCCTTTATTGTTGTCGAGAAAGTCTTATAAATACGGATTAATATCAATGTACAAGCCCTTTGTAAAACATTTAGAAAATGAACTGTTTAACAGATTCAATTTACAAAATCGGGCAATTCCAGCAGGGTTAGAGTTGAAGGTCAGCGATCGCGGCAGAAACCCAGCAACCATTCAAAGCTGGTGCTATCAATGCCCACAATTGCGAAAAATTCGCTATACCTACATTGATGCGGGCGAAAGTGCTCAAATTTTCAATAGCGTTATTTATCCTAACCATCATTACGACTTACCCTTGTTGGGAGTAGATTTTCTGTCGTTCGGCAAAATAAAAAACTTGGTTGTGCTTGATTTTCAGCCTCTGTTCCAAGATGATGCGTATCAGCGCAAGTACATTGAGCCATTGAAATTCCTACACGCTAAATATCCAGATTTGGCACAAAACTTGGAGATGAAGTTTTATGACGCCAATCAATATTTCTCTAAATACCTACTGTTTGCCAAAACAGATGCCGAAACCGTCGCGACACGCTTACTTGCAGCGTTCAACGACTACTTGAATTTGTACTGGCAAATGCTAGATGAGGCGGAACCTCTACAAGATCCAGAAGACATTGCGCGAATCGTCAAGGCGCAAAAAGATTACGACCAATACAGTGCTGAACGCGATCCGGCGTCAGGTCTATTCAGCAGTTACTTTGGTCATGAGTGGGCAGAACGCTTCCTCTACGGGTTTTTGTTTGAAGATGCAGTACCATTAGCCGCTACCGCTAAAAAGTAGTTTTTTGCTCCTTGTGTTCTGTCATTAGTCATCTGTTAAAAAAAATTACTGATGACTGATGACTGATGACTAATGACTAATGACTAATGACTAATAACCAATGACTCTTTATCAACCGTTTCTCGATGATGCGATCGCCTATTTGCAATCGCGATTAGAACTGATGCCCTATCCCATTCCTTCAGGGTTTGAATACAAAAGTGCTATCACAGGCAAGGGCAAAAATCAAGAGGAAGTTGTGACGACCAGTTATGGCTTTTGTGCACCAAAACTTCGACAGATTCGGGCAGCGCACGTACAGGGTGGCAAATCACTCCAAGTTCTCAATTTCGTTATTTTTCCTGATCTGAACTACGATCTGCCATTTTTTGGAGCGGATTTGGTAACCTTGCCAGGAGGACACCTGATTGCCCTGGATATGCAACCCTTGTTTCGGGATGATCCGGACTATCAGGCAAAGTATAGCGCACCGATTCTGCCCATCTTTGAGAGCTATCGGCAACATCTACCGTGGGGTGGAGACTTTCCCGAAGAAGCCCGCCCTTTCTTTTCGCCCGCATTCCTTTGGACTCGCCCCAAAGAGACTACTGATGTTGAAACCCATGTGTTCGCCGCGTTTAAAGACTACCTCAAGGCATACTTGGATTTTGTAGAACAGGCAGAACCTGTGATGGATACTCAAGCCCTAGCTACCATCAAGCAGGCACAATTGCGCTATTTGCGGTATCGCGCCGAGAAAGACCCAGCACGAGGAATGTTCAAGCGTTTCTATGGCGAAGAGTGGACAGAGGAATACATTCATGGCTTCCTTTTTGACCTAGAAAGAAAGCTGACCGAATCAGTTGTCAGTTAACAGTAAGCAGTTATCAGTTATCAGGGGGGTCAAGAAATCGCTTCCTCTGTTCAGTGTTAAGCGTTAACTTTCCTTATCATTTGGCTTAAGCTTTGCTTTGCGGATTAATTGGGCGATCGTACGAGACAGGGAGAGTCCAGACTCTTCGGCGAGCTTTTCCAACTTCTCCCGTTCAATGTCGTTTAATGTAACGTTTAATCTACTTTTCTTGGTAGCCACGGCGCAAAAGTGGTGTAACTATGGTACGTATTGTCAAGGTTAAAAGCTAGACTGTATCTAGATTGTTACCGATTGTAAAAAAAAACTAAGTTCTAACAACTTTTCACACACAAGGATCCCCTTTCCATTGTATAAAGATTTAGGAAGGCAAAAATGAGAAGCATCTTATGGCTCAGTTACCTCTAAAATCATAAAAAGAGGAGTTTGTCTCAGATTCGTTAAATAAGTTAACACTGTTCTCAATATACTGAAACAGTAAAATCTGAGAATTCCTGAGAACTCTGATGCCCAATATCACTGTATAGCCTTTCTCAGCTGCCCACACAGGCAAAATTCACGATTGCTGAATCATTCAGTTGTGAAACGACATCGTAACTCAAACGAAGGAATTTAGGAGACGAAATTTATGCAAGACGCATTTGCAAAAGTTGTTTCTCAAGCCGATGCACGAGGTGAATACCTGAGCACTAGTCAATTGGATGCTCTGGCAGCAATGGTTGCAGATGGCAACAAGCGGATGGATACCGTTAACCGGATTACCAGCAATGCCTCCGCGATCGTTGCTGATGCCGCTCGTAGTCTGTTTGCAGAACAACCCCAGCTAATCGCTCCTGGTGGCAATGCTTATACCAGCCGTCGGATGGCAGCTTGCTTGCGCGATATGGAAATTATCTTGCGCTACATCACCTACGCTATTTTTTCTGGAGATGGTAGCGTACTTGATGATCGCTGTCTGAACGGTCTGAAGGAAACCTACTTGGCATTAGGAACCCCTGGTGCTTCAGTAGCAGTGGGCGTTCAAAAAATGAAAGACGCAGCCTTAAAAATTGCGAATGATACCAACGGTATCACCAAAGGAGATTGCAGCGCGTTGATGTCCGAAGTCTCTGGCTACTTTGATCGTGCAGCTTCTGCTGTTGCTTAAATCTTTAGTGACCAGTCATTTGATAAATGGTCATTAACTTTAGACAAATGACTAGTGGACAAATGACTTAAGACAAACTCGCTTTCAAGCAAAACTTTGTAAAACAATACAACAGATCGAAAAAGCAATGAAAACTCCACTCACTGAAGCTGTTAGCGCTGCTGATTCCCAAGGACGTTTCCTGAGCAGCACAGAAGTCCAGGTTGCGTTTGGTCGCTTCCGTCAAGCTAGCGCTAGCTTGGAAGCTGCTAAAGCTTTGACCTCTAAGGCTCAAAGTTTGGCTGATGGTGCTGCAAACGCGGTATACCAGAAGTTCCCTTACACCACCCAAATGCAGGGACCTCAGTATGCTGCAGATTCTCGTGGCAAGGCAAAGTGCGTGCGTGACATCGGTTACTACCTGCGGATGGTCACCTACTGCTTGGTTGTTGGTGGTACAGGTCCATTGGATGATTACTTGATCGCTGGAATAGCTGAAATTAACAAGACCTTCGACCTGTCTCCTAGCTGGTACGTTGAAGCACTCAAGCACATTAAAGCTAACCACGGTCTGAGCGGAGATCCAGCAGTAGAAGCTAACTCTTACCTCGACTACGCTATTAACTGTCTAAGCTAGTAAACAGATAGGCCCGGTAGGGTAAACAGTTTTGTTAGCAATCATGATGATTGATGATTGAGTTGTTCACTTTACCGGGCTGCTTTTTTGCTATGAGGCATATTAAAACAGTGAACAGTGAACAGTAAACAGTGAACAAGGGGTGGACGAATCCGTTTCCTACCTGATAACTGATAACTGATAACTGATAACTGGTTGAAATAGGGAGGCAAATATGGCAGTTTTCGCTGGTTCGGAACGACTAGGGATTACACCGAGCGAAGCTTCAGCATGGATAGAACTGTGCCCAGATGACAGTGCAGAACAGATCGAAGTGGTAATCCGCGCTGTCTATCGACACGTATTGGGCAATTGCTATGTCATGGAAAGTGAGCGACTCGTTGTCCCTGAATCTCAACTCAAGCGCGGTGAGATATCGGTTCGCGAGTTTGTACGGCAGATTGCTAAGTCGGATTTGTACCGCTCGCGGTTCTTTGAGAATTGCTACCGTTACCGCACAACTGAGTTGAACTTCAAGCATTTACTTGGTCGTGCTCCAAATGACTACAGTGAAATGGTAGTTCACAGTCAGATATTAGATGAGCAGGGCTTTGAAGCAGATATTGATTATTACATTGACAGCGACGAATATCAAGAAAATTTTGGCGAAAATATAGTACCCTACCTTCGCGGCTTTACGACTCAAGTTGGTCAGAAAAATGTTGGCTTCAGCCGGATGTTCCAACTGTTTAGGGGCTATTCCAGTAGCGATCGCGCCCAAAAACAAAATCAAGGACGGCTAACTCGGGAAGTAGCCCAGAATACAGCTTCACCCATCTACGCAGCCTCCAGTGGCTCGTTGACAGGTGTCTCTACAGGTAGCCGTGGCGGAAGTACCTACCGACTGCGGATTATGCAACCGCCCTCTTCCAAATCGCCTGTGCTGCGGCGTGCTACGAGTGAAGTTGTTGTGCCTTTTGAGCAGCTTTCCAGCAAGTTGCAACAACTGAACAGCAAGGGCTTCAAAGTCATGAGCATCACGCTTTCTTAATTAGTCATAGGTCATAGGTCATTGGTATTAGACTAATGACAAATGATGAACTTGGTTAATAAGGAGATTTTTTAAATGGCTATTACAACAGAAGCATCCCGCCTTGGAACCTCTGCTTTTAATAATTTTTCCCCTGTAGAACTACGTAGTCCGACAGATGTGCCAAATGTTATTGGCGCTGTCTATCGTCAGCTATTGGGCAACGATTATTTAATGGCTTCGCAACGCCTGACTAGTATTGAATCACTCCTGGCAAATGGCAGGATTACAGTGCAAGAATTTGTCCGGCAGGTGGCAAAATCAGAACTATATAAATCCAAGTTTTTCTACAACAGTTTTCAAACCCGTACCATTGAACTGAATTATAAGCACTTGTTGGGTCGGGCACCTTATGACGAAGCTGAAATCATCCATCACTTGGATTTGTATCAAAACAAAGGCTACGACGCCGACATAGATGCTTACATTGATTCACCCGAGTATCAAGCAAACTTTGGCGAATACATAGTACCCTACTATCGCGGCTTCGCGACTCAAACCGGACAGAAAACTGTTGGGTTTAGCCGGATGTTCCAACTATATCGCGGCTATGCCAACAGCGATCGCGCTCAGTTTGGTGGCAATTCTCCACACCTGGTCACAGAGTTGGGACGCAATACCGCCTCGGCAGTTGTCGCACCAGGTAGCCCTGGCTATGGCTATCGTCCCTCAGCCAAGGGAGTGACTCCCAATACTGCTTTCGGTGGCTCAACCATTTATGGAGATCGTCGCTTGTACCGTGTGGAAGTGTCTGCTCTTTTAACTCCCAAATATCCGCGTGTACGCCGTAGCAACAAAGCTGTTGTCATTCCTTATGAACAGCTATCAGATTACATGCAACGGGTGCAACGCGAAGGAGGCAAGATTGCCAGCATCACACCTTTGTAGTCCCCTTTGATGAGTCGTCCTTTAGTGGAAAAACTACAACCGGTAATCAGTTATGGAACCTTCCAACTGCTGATTGCCGATTTTCTGTAATAACAGGATTTTCTTTGCCCAATGCGCGGATGGGTAGGTGTTGGAAAAAGGGTTAGAAAAAAAATGCCTGGATTGCTTACAGGATAAGGATTTTGGAGAAAGTTTGTAATCAACCATCCGCGCTCCTTGCCCAGACTGTATTTCAGCTATTTACCTGTCAACCAATTTACTTTTTATGATGCTATCATTAGATCATCGGCGGTTTAGAACCTTGAAAACTTTATATGGTGCAGTTTTCTAACTGCCGCAGTCGAAATTTATCTTTCTCCCTATTAGGGATTGAAACAATATTTCTGCAAGGAGTAACACCTTCTAATGTTTGTCGAAATTTATCTTTCTCCCTATTAGGGATTGAAACCTTGGGCATCATCGAAGTGGCTAGGTATACCTAACACGGTCGAAATTTATCTTTCTCCCTATTAGGGATTGAAACACAGCTAGATGAACTCATTGAAGCCAGCTAAGTCGAAATTTATCTTTCTCCCTATTAGGGATTGAAACTTAGCAGCTGTAGCTTTAGCTGCTGCGGTCATCAGTCGTCGAAATTTATCTTTCTCCCTATTAGGGATTGAAACATATGATCTGGAGGGCGAGTTACCCGGCAGTGTTGCCCGGTCGAAATTTATCTTTCTCCCTATTAGGGATTGAAACTGGCGTAGCGCCTTTTATCCAGGTGCCTCGCTCTGCTGTCGAAATTTATCTTTCTCCCTATTAGGGATTGAAACAGTACTTTTGGCAGCTTATATATTATGAGCAATGTAAGGTCGAAATTTATCTTTCTCCCTATTAGGGATTGAAACTTTGTTTGTGGGTTGTTGGGTGGTGATTGAGTAATGGGTGTCGAAATTTATCTTTCTCCCTATTAGGGATTGAAACGTTGCTATTGCTTGCACTGCAACAGAAGATGATACCGTCGAAATTTATCTTTCTCCCTATTAGGGATTGAAACTCAAGATAAAAACTTACAATTTCTTGAGCTATATGTCGAAATTTATCTTTCTCCCTATTAGGGATTGAAACGAGTTGTTTTCAGCCGGAGGGGGAATCGCCTGGTCGAAATTTATCTTTCTCCCTATTAGGGATTGAAACAGCAAATCGATGCTTCCCGCTGGAGTGTAAACCGTCGAAATTTATCTTTCTCCCTATTAGGGATTGAAACTTAAATTTTGCAAACTTTCATAATTTATTTCTTTCCAGCAAAGAAGTACCTATAAAGTAGTGGACTACTATTCTTATAAAGCGTGTTGAATGTCCAGAAAAGGATAATCAATATCTAATTGCCAATTTTCATCTATAAATTCTAGATTTTCATCATAAACAAGTTCCAACTCGCCAATACGCAGTCTGTTATGATGACTTAAATTACCTTCAACATCATTTCTATAATCTGTGAGGATAAACTTCAATTGGAGAAAGCGTTTCTTCTGTGTTACGCCAATGGAACTACGAGTTAATTCAGCTTCGAGGGTGCGTGGTAGGGGAATTTATTCATAATATTTATCTTGCTCATCCCAATAACCGGATACTTTATAATCACATAAACAGAGATGTTCTTTAACAAGTGTATTGGCATCTATGTTTTGTAGGATTTCAGTAAAATCATGCCAAACTTGGTGATTTTTTAATTCAAGGTTACTCATATCTGATTTTGGATTAATGTTCTGTTGCTAAACCAGGAAAGTGCAAGACTCCATCTCTAAATTTGGCATAAAACCGACGGTCGCCACTTTTCCCAATACTTTTGATTTAAAATCGTAACCTTCTTCTTGAGAGGGAACAAGACCAATACTACCGCGTGGGGCACTTGCCCTTTTTCAATAGCTTTTAGCTGTTTACTTTTTTGGTCAGATTTTATTCCCAGTTTAATTTGTTCTTGACTAAAAGAAACTAGTAAATCATTAGTTGTATGATATACAGCATCAGGCTGAATATCTGCCCAATTATTGGGTAAAGGTTCTATTTAACTGATTCAATAGTGAGAGATAAACTCACTCCTAATTTACTACGGTTGATAGCGCAAGCTAAAGCAAAAGGCATTATCCTGACGAGCGACGCTCGCCTCCTCCCACTTTCTCGCCATATGCATTATTATTTAATAGTATTTTGAGTATTTTTACAGATTTACAAGATTTGTATTATAGAATGTGGCGAATGGTCATATTATGAGTTTAGACGTGTTTGCACCGGATGAATCGAGTAGCAGTGAATCTTTAACAATCGGGCAGGCGATCGCCAACCTCCAAGGAGAAGACTTGGGGTTGCGCATGTATGCGGCTTGGTGGCTGGGCAGATTTCGTGTACGGGAACCCGTAGCAGTTTCACTCCTCATCCAAGCACTAGAAGACGAAGCTGATCGCACAGAAGAAGGTGGATACCCGTTACGGCGGAACGCTGCTAGGGCATTGGGAAAGTTGGGCGATCGCCAAGCAGTGCTACCCCTGATTCAGTCTTTGGATTGCTCAGATTTTTACGTCCGGGAAGCTGCAGCTCAATCCCTAGAGATGCTGGGCGATCCAGTTTGTATCCCCAATTTGATTTCCCTACTCAAAGCAGGCTTGCAAGGAAATCACCTCGTTCCAAACCAGCCAGACTTCTCTCAACCTTATGATGCCATCTTAGAAGCCTTAGGAACCCTAGGAGCAACCGTCGCTGTTCCGCTGATTTCGCTGTTCTTGGATCATCCAATCGAGCGGATTCAGTATGCTGCAGCACGAAGCATGTACCAGTTAACTCAAGATGTGATCTATGGAGAACGCCTGGTGCAAGCCTTGGCAGGTAAGGATTTGCAACTGCGTCGCTCTGCACTTGCAGACTTGGGTGCCATTGGCTACTTGCCAGCAGCAGAGGCGATCGCTCAAACTTTGGCTGAAAATAGTATAAAACTGATTGCACTCAAAGGACTACTGGAACACCAGATTTATATGTCACCTTCCAATGAATTATCTGAGGGTGCTGTTCGGGTGATGACGTTAATGGATGGGTTACTGTAGTATAATGCCGCAGCAACCGACACACAGATTAATCCTCGTCCTCAGTTTGCTTTGGCGTCAAGCTTCCTAACTTTCGCAGTAGCTTTGCATGAGGAATTGTAATAATGTTCTGCACATCAAACACTCCTGCTCGAAGGAAGTTGACTTTGACCTCTACTTCAAATCTCGAACCACGTGGGCTAGTTGTGTGAGGAACTAAGGTTACCAAGGCACGATCTTGTTCCAAAGCTGGAATACTAATGACCAAACATGGTCTAATATCATGTCCGGCTAATTAGTTGTGATTACAAAATCTGTGCAAAAACCGGGAAATCCTCTTTCTCCCTGCTAAGAGCCCCCTGCTAAGAGCCGTCTTAATGATAAGTCTTTCACCGGACATGATATAACTTTTGCTGCATAGCCTAGATCGACGAGCCAGACCTCTCCACGATCAGGAATCTTTATGGGCAGCTTCTTGCTTATCTAACTCTAGAAAAATTGCTTCAGCATTTAAGACTAAATCTTCATCCGATAAAGGCGGAAAATCTACATGAATGACCCGCTTCAAAATTTCCAATGCAATCTCTAGCTCTTCTGAGTCCGGCAAACGATCAAAGCTACTTAGGAATTCTTTTACTACAGGAGTCATAATTCTTTTGCTCGGACACACTTCACAGTAGCACAAGCCTCATTTATTAGTTCATTCATTATTGACGAGCTACTAGTCTAAAATTGAAACAATACAAACAACTCAGACTATATAAAAAATTCAACGTCTAGCCATCCCTATATTAAAAATTAAGTTTATGACTGCTAATCTTGCCCAAACCCTAATCCGCGCCGTTGAAGAAGCAGACTCCTCTGCCCGTCTACTGGAAGCTGTCGAGCAATTGTCAGCCGCCCGTCTGGAAGCGGCGATTCCAACCCTGATTGCAGCGCTAGGCTACAACAACCCAGGGGCGGCGGTTGCAGCAGTTGAGGGACTGATTGAGATCGGCAAGCCAGCAGTAACGCCCCTAATGGAACTGCTGGATGGCTACAACTATGGTGCTAGGGCTTGGGCAATTCGTGCCCTTGCCGGAATTGGCGATCCACGAGGATTGGAGATGTTGCTTGATGCGGCAAAAAATGACTTTTCTTTCAGTGTCCGGCGGGGCGCTGCTAGGGGACTAGGTACGATCGCCTGGGAAGATTTACCACCAGAGCAACTTCAAAGCGCACAAACTCAGGTGCTAGAGACTCTACTACAAGTGTCCCAAGACCACGAATGGGTGGTGCGTTATGCAGCGGTGACTGCGTTGCAGAAATTGGCGATCGCCGTTGCCATTTCTCATACCGACTGGGCGATGCAAATCATAACACATTTTGACCGCCAGGTGGAATCTGAAGACAATCTCACAGTCATTGCTCGGATTTGGCTGGCACAGAGAGAAATTCAGGAGTATGCGGTTGAAGTACTGGATAAGGCAACTGCTGCAACTGTCAGCAGCTTGGATATCGACTGGCAAGCAACTCTCGAAAAACTGTATGCGCGTAAGCGTCAGGAACAACCCTTGCCAGAAGGCGATCCGCGCAAGTTTCGTGAGGTTGCAGCCGCGATTGCGAGGGCGAATGCTTAGTCTTAAGGATGAGAGACTCGTCGCCTGAGAACTTCCAACAGAGTTGTAAACTCCTCTGGAACAGATGCAGTGACTTCAATCCATTCTCCAGAGACAGGATGTTCTAACGTGAGTCGCCAAGCGTGAAGTGCTTGACCTGGTAAATTCACACCAACGGAACGACCGGAACTATAAATAGGATCGCCAACAATAGGATGACCGATGTGGGTGCTGTGGACACGAATTTGATGGGTGCGTCCGGTTTCCAGTTGAAAGTGCATCAATGTATAGTTACCAAAACGCTCTTTCACTTTCCAGTGAGTAACTGCAGTTCTTCCACCTTGTTCTACTGGAACAACCGACATTTTTTTGCGGTCAACTGGATGACGACCGATGGGCAAATTTATCGTACCGCTTTCTGTTTTGGGTACGCCGTAGATAATGCCGAGGTATTCTCGCCGTGCAGTTTTTGCTTTGAGTTGAGCTTGTAGGTGTTGATGAGCGTGTTCTGTTTTGGCTATTGCGATCGCCCCCGTTGTATCCTTATCCAATCGATGGACAATTCCCGGACGTTGGACTCCCCCAATTCCTGGTAAATTAGGGCAGTGAGCTAAGATCGCGTTGACTAAAGTACCGTCTTGATGACCTGGTGCGGGATGGACGACTAACCCAGCGCTTTTGTTGATGATAAGTAGGGAGTCGTCTTCGTAAAGAATGTCCAGAGGAATATCTTCTGGTTGGAGTTCTAAGGGTTGGGCGTCTGGTATTTTTACGGAAATGCGATCGCCTACTTTGACAGCGATTTTCTTTGATGTGCAAATATTATCATTTAGTTGGACGTGACTTTGTTCTATGAGCTGCTGAATGCGCGATCGCGATAAGTTTGGTAATTCTTGGGAGAGGTAGCGATCTAGGCGAACGCTATCACTATCTTGTTTGACTTCTAGATAAAATTCGTTCACACTTAATTTGGATTAATTCCTCGTTCTTGAAGTAAAGCACGGAGTGCTTGTAATTCTGCTTCAGCTTTTTCGGCTCTAGCTTCAGCTTGTTTTTGTTTATGCGCTAGTTCCACATAGCTTAGAAACTGCTGTTCATCAGGACGATAAATCTGAAGTTCGCCCTCTAACATTTCAAAGCGTATGCTTAGACGAGGACTCACCCAACCTATCATTTGCTCAATTTCTGCTAATTCATCACCAGAGCGTAGCCAACCAGTCAACTCACCTGTGTCTGGGTTATACAAGTAGTATTCTTCCACACCATAGCGCTCATAAAACTTGTATTTAGTGATCATCTCTTTGGCGCTATTCCTGGGGGAAAGAATTTCAAAGACGACTTGTGGGGGAATATTGTCTTCTCGCCACTGTAAATAAGAACCTCGATCTCCTTTTGGTCTGCCAAAGACAACCATAACATCAGGCGCTCTACGAGTGAGGTTATTGCCCTCAATAGGATACCACAGTAAGTCCCCAGCAACGAACACATTCCGGTGATTGTCAAACAGCAAATCCAAGTTTTTTTTAATGAGTACAATCAACTCAAATTGCTTTGTGTTATCAGCCATTGGCTGTCCGTCGCTTTCCGGGTAAATAACATCCTTTTGGTTGTAAGATGATATCTGAGTGACCATTGCAGTAAATTCTCTTCTTGCAGATAGCATAGTTCATTTTAACGAACGCAAGTGCGTGTGAAGTCTTCGCATACTAACAAGAGCAAGAAAGCATGGTATTTGTAGTCCTGCTCAATTTATATTTTTAACAGTTATCAGTTATCAAGTACCCGCAGTACCTGTTCACTGTTCACTGTTCACCCTATGGCTAACGCCACGCCTTACGGTGAGTCCAGCGCTGCGGGAGGGTCTCC